>NZ_JAJVKV010000019.1 GCF_024198175.1 Pyxidicoccus xibeiensis | reverse complement strand
CCCGGGCCGCCGCGCAGGCCCGGCGTGCGGCGCCGGCGCCCAGGCCCGCGCCGGTCCGCGCCGCCGCCGCCGCGCCGCCGCCCACGCCCTCCCGGCTCCACCTCACCGCGCTGGAGCGCATCGAGGAAGGGGACGAGGCGGGCGCCACCGCCGTGCTGGAGGCGCTGGTGCGCCAGTCTCCGGACTACCTGCCGGGCCTGCTGGAGCTGGCCCTGCTGCGGGAGCGCTCCGGGGCGCGTGAGGCGGCCGTGCCGCTGATGCGTGCCCTCCGTTCTCGCGCCGAGCGCCTCCCTCCCGACCAGCTGGTGGACGGGCCCGAGGCGCTGCCGGCGCGCTTCTACCAGGCGTCTGCGGACGCCTACCTCAATCTAGGTGCACTCGAATGAAGGTCACCCCGCGGTCCATGGAAGAAGCCCAGGAGGTGGAGGCGCGCGAGCTTTTGGAGCGGCGCGCGGCCCGCCTGCGGGACCAGGGTGAGGCGGCCGTCGAAGAGGCCGTCCATTGGATTGCCGAGTTCCCCCTGGGCGAGGAGCGCTATGCGCTCTCCCTCGAGACGCTGCGCGCCGCGCTGCCGCTGAAGATGGTGTCGCCGGTGCCGCTGTCGGCCCCGCACGTCGTCGGCGTGCTGCGCTTCCAGGGCCAGGTGCTGGCCGCGCTCAGCCTGGCGTCGCTCTTGGGCGGGCACGGCTGGCGGCAGGACCCGGCGGTGCTGCTGGTGGTGGACCGCGGTGACGGCGAGCTGTGCGCGCTGGACTGCGAGGCCATTCCCCGTCCCACCACGCTGCCCATGAGCGCGGTGGAGGCGGCGCGCGTGCGCGCGGAAGGGGCGGTGATGGAGGTCTTCACCCAGGACCGCCAGCTCATCCACCTCATCGACTTGAAGCGCCTGTTCGCCCTGCGCGGGACGGGAGGTCGTCATGCCCGTTGATCCGCTGCTGCAGGGACTCGTCGCGGGGTTCGCCGTGGAGGCCCAGGAGGTCATCCAGAAGGTCACCATGGACCTGCTGGAGCTGGAGCGCGACGGGCTGGAGACCGACGCGCTGTCCAAGCTCTACGTCCGGCTGGGCCGGCACCTGCACACCCTCAAGGGCAGCGCCTCGTCGCTGGGCATGCAGGACCTGGGCGACATCGCCCACAAGCTGGAGGACGCGCTCGCCCCGCTGAAGGCGAACCCCCAGAAGATGCCGCGGCCGGTGGTGGACATCCTCCTGCACGGGCTGGACCTGTTCATGCTCCGCGCCCAGGCGCACGCGGACGGGCGGGGAGACGCGCTGCCGGACCCGGCCGCCGCCCTGGCGCAGCTGGTGTCGGAGGCGCCGCCGCCCGAGGTGGCCGCGGCCATGGGCGAGCCCGCGCCCTTCCGGGCCGCCACCGTGATGGCCGCTCCCGTCTCCGAGCCCGCCCCGGGCGCGCCGGTGACGGAGCTTGCCCCGGTGCCCTCGCCGGAAATGGCGCCCGAGTCGGCGGACGCCGGCTGGCGCGTGTCGTCGCGGCAGGTGACGGCGCTGATGCGCGAGGTGGAGCGCCTGCGCGAGGTGCGGCTGCGCTTCGAGGAGCGCGGCCGGGAGCTGGACCGCGTGGTGTCGATGCTCGCGAAGCAGGGGCTCCTGGCGGAGACGGCCGAGGCGCGCTCGTCGCTCGCCGGCACGTCGCGCTCGCTGCGCACCGACGGCGAGGAGACGGGCGACATCGTCGAGGCGCTGGAGGAGGGCCTCAAGGCCATCACCACCCGCCCGGTCCGGACCATTCTCGACCCGCTCCAGCGCATGGTGCGCGATTTGTCGCGCCAGCTGGGCAAGGAGGCGCGGCTGTCCGTGGTGGGCTCCGAGGTGTCGCTGGACAGGCGCCTGCTGGAGAAGCTGCAGGGCGCGCTGGTGCACCTGCTGCGCAACGCGGTGGACCACGGCCTGGAGCTGCCGGCCCAGCGCGAGCGCGCCGGCAAGCACCACGAGGGCGCGCTGACGATGCGCGTGGAGCAGCAGGGCAACCTGCTCTTCCTCGAGTGCGCGGACGACGGCGCCGGCATCGACCTGGAGCGCGTGCGCAAGGTGGCGGAGCAGCGCGGCGTCGTCACCTCGGAGGAGACGGCGCGGCTCAACGAGAACCAGGTGCGAGACCTCATCTTCCGGCCCGGCTTCAGCACGCGCTCGGACGTGACGGACACCTCCGGGCGCGGCGTGGGGCTGGACGCGGTGCGCGCCTCGGTGGAGGGGCTGCAGGGCCGCATCGAGGTGGCCAGCACGCCGGGGCAGGGCACCCGCTTCATGCTCACCCTGCCGGTGGACCTGGGCAGCTCGCCCGTGCTGGTGGTGCGCGCGACGGAGCAGCTGGTGGGCCTGCCCATGCTGGCGGTGGAGGCCACGCAGCTGGCCCGCGCGGACTCGCTGCGGCTGGGCAAGCGCCGGGCGCACCTGGAATACCAGGGGCAGCTGTTGCCGGTGGTGGACCTGGGCGCGCGGCTGGGCCTGCGCGCGCTGGCGCCGCCCACCGAGGGGCAGCCGCTGCTCATCGTGCAGAGCGGAGGCAAGCGCGTGGCGCTGGCGGTGGACGCGGTGGTGGGAGACCGGGACCTGGTCATCCGCCCGCTGCCCTCCGAGGTGCGCGACGTGCCGGCCTGGCAGGGCGCGGCCACGCTCAGCCGGGGAGAGCTGCTGCTCATCTGCCGTCCGGACTGGCTGGTGACGGACACTTCGCAGGCGCAGGTGGTGGCGCAGCGGCGGGCGCTGGTGGTGGACGACTCGCTCACCGCGCGCGCGCTGCACCGGGCCATGCTGGAGGCCGGCGGCTTCACGGTGCACCTGGCGGCCAGCGGGGCGCGGGCGCTGGACAGGCTCCAGACGGACACCTACGACGTCGTCATCTGCGACCTGGACATGGAGGAGATGGACGGCGTGCAGCTCATCGCGAGGCTGCGCGAGCGCAAGGAGACGGCGTCGCTGCCCGTCATCCTCGTCTCCGCCCATGACAGCGCCGCCGCGCGCGAGCGCGGGCTGGCGGCGGGGGCGGACGGCTACCTCAGCAAGCGCGAGTGCGCCGCGGGCCGCCTGCTGGCCGAGGTGCTCGACGTCATGAGCCGCAGGGGGAACAGGGCGTGAGTGCAAAGCGGTCCATCCGCGTCCTGGTGGTGGATGACTCCCCCACCATGGCCAACACGCTGACCGCGCTCCTCACGCTGGAGCCGCGCATCGAGGTCGTCGGCCGGGCCGGGGATGGCAACCGCGCGGTGCAGCTCGCCCGGCTGTTGCGCCCGGACGTCATCACCATGGACCTGCTGCTGCCGGGGCTGGACGGCCCGGGGGCCATCGCCGCCATCATGTCCCAGTCGCCCGCGCGCATCCTGGTGGTGAGCGCGGTGGCGGAGCAGCGCGGGGTGGACCTGGGCTTCCAGGCCATGAGCGCCGGCGCGCTGGAGCTCATCGGCAAGCCCAACGTCACCAACGCCGAGGAGCTGCGCAAGTGGGGCCGCGACCTGGCCCACTCGGTGTGCCTGATGGCGGAGGTGCCCGTCATCTCGCGCCGCCCGCGCGCGAGCGTGGTGCCGCCGCCGCCCACCGGGGCGCGGGTGGACGTGTTCGGCATCGTCGCGTCCACTGGCGGCCCGCCCGCGCTGGCGGACCTGCTGGCCAAGCTTCCCAGGGACTTGCCCGTCCCGCTGCTCATCGCCCAGCACATCACCGTGGGCTTCACCCAGGGCATGGTGCGCTGGCTGTCCCAGGTGACGCCCCTGCCGGTGGACATCGCCAAGGATGGCGAGCGGCTGGAGCCGGGCCGGGTGTACTTCCCGCTGGACGGGCACGACCTCACGGTGGACGGCAGCGGCCTGGCGCGGCTGCAGCGCACCAAGGGCGGCCCGTGCCCCAGCGGGGACCTGCTGCTGTCGTCCATTGCCGTGGCCTTCGGCCGGCGCAGCGGCGGCGTGGTGCTCACCGGCATGGGCGAGGACGGCGCGCGGGGCCTGCTGGCCATCCGCAACGCGGGCGGCGTGACGTTCTCGCAGGACGAGGCGTCCTCGGTCGTCTACGGCATGCCGCGCGCCGCGCTGGAGCTGAAGGCCACCGACCAGGGCGTGCCCCTGGCCGCCGTGCCGGACCTCATCCTGCAGAGCTGCGCGCTGCCCGGCTTCCGGGGCGCGCGCGGCGAGGGAGGGCCCGTCCGATGAGCCTCCCGTCCCGGGCCCCGGGCCCGTGTTCCTCCACTTCCTGCCCGCGTCCGCGCGGGCCCCGTCCTGACGTCGTCTCCCCGGTGGTGATTCCGTGAACCTTCCGCAACCTTCGCTCACCACGCAGCTCACCCAGCAGTTCCGTCAGTCGCTGGGGCTGGCGCCGAAGTTCATCCTCGTCACCGGCGTCATCAGCGCCACGCTGGCCGCCATCCTCACCGGCATCGCCACCCACCGGCTGGAGAGCGACCTGGTGGACAGCCACCTGCGCGAGGGCCAGCTGCTGGCGCGCAGCCTCGCGGTGGCCGCCGAGCAGGGCATCACCGCCCGCGACGGCACGCTGCAGCCCATCCTCAACGTCGGACGGGAGAGCGAGGACCTGTCCTACGTCTACGTCCAGGAGGCGAACGGCAACATCCTGGCCCACACCTTCGATGGCGCGTTCCCCGAGTCGCTGAAGGCCGCCGCCCCGACGGCGGAGGCCGGGGCCGTGCTGGAGGTGGTGTCCGGCGACAAGACGCTGCACGCCCTGAACGTGGCCGCCCCGGTGAACGACGGCAAGCTGGGCATGGTGCACGTGGGCGTGTCCGTGGACCACATCGAGGACCTGGTCTCCGAGCTGCGCTGGCGGATGATGGGGTTCGCCGCGCTGCTGGTGGCCCTGGGCGTGGCCGTGTCCGCGCTGTTCGGCCGCAGCATCGTCCGCCCGCTGCGGGAGTTGACGGAGGTGGCGGGCCACATCGTCGAGTCTGGCGACCTCACCCGTCCCATCCAGGCGAAGAGCGGCGACGAGGTGGGCCGGCTGGCCAACTCCTTCGCGCAGATGGTGGGCCGGCTGAAGGAAGTGACTGTCAACCTCCAGCAGGCGGCCACGGCGCTCACCCAGTCCACCGAGCACCTCAACACGTCCTCCACCGACCAGGCGCAGACCATCTCCCGGCAGGCCGCCGCGCTCCAGGAGACGCAGGTGACGGCGCAGGAAATCAAGCAGACGTCCATGCTGGCCGCGCAGAAGGCGGAGAGCGTGCTCTCCGTGGCCGAGCGCGCGGACGCGCTGGCCAAGTCGGGTGAGGCCTCCATCGAGCTGACCATGGCGGGCCTCAACGACATCCGCGTCCAGGTGGGCGAGATTGCCCAGAAGATTCTCGAGCTGGGCGAGCGCACGCAGCAGATTGGCGGCATCACCCAGACGGTGAAGGACCTGGCGGACCAGTCCAACATGCTGGCGCTCAACGCGGCCATCGAGTCCGTCCGCTCCGGCGAGCACGGCAAGGGCTTTGGCGTGGTGGCCCGCGAAATCCGCGCGCTGGCGGACCAGTCCATCCAGGCCACCACGCGGGTGCGCGAGCTGCTGGACGACATCGCCAACTCGGTGACGTCCGCCGTGCGAATCACGGAGCGCGGCGCCGAGCGCATGGAGGCGGGCCTGGCCCAGGTGCGCACCAGCGGGCAGAACCTCCGCGAGCTGTCCTCCATCGTCCAGGACAACGCCGCCGCCGTGCGGCAGATTGCCGCCGCCGTCAGCCAGCAGAACGTGGGCATCAATCAAATCACCCTGGCCGTGAACGACCTGTCCAAGATGATGGACGAGACGGTGGCCCGCATCGGCTCCACCGGCGAGGCCGCCACCACGCTGCAAATCATCTCCGAGCAGCTCTCCAGCGCCGTGAAGAGCTACCGCGTCGGCTGAGCCGCGAAGCCCTCGGAAAGGCGAAGGCCCCGACTCCCACCGTGGGAGCCGGGGCCTCGTCATTTCCAGCGACGGGACGCGCCAGCGCTACGCGACTTCCGCGGGGGTGGGGACGGCCTGCAGCTTCAGGCTGTCGCCCTCCACGTCGTAGCGGGCGACGCCGCCATTCTTCAGGTCGCCGAAGAGGAGCGCCTCGGCGAGCGGCTTCTTCAGCGAGTTGTCCACCAGGCGGGCCATGGGCCGGGCGCCGAAGGCCGGGTCGTAGCCGTGCTCGGCCAGCCACGCGCGGGCGGCGGGCGTGAGCTCCAGCTTCACCTTCTTCTCGTCCAGCATCTTCTGGAGGAGGCGGACCTCCTTGTCGACCACCTTGAGGATGATTTCCGGCGGCAGCCCCGAGAAGAGAATCCACCCGTCCAGCCGGTTGCGGAACTCCGGCGTGAAGGTGCGCTCAATCGCCTTCTTCGCGCGGGAGCCGTCGGCCGCCTTCTGCAGGTCCCCGAAGCCGATGGCCTTGGTGCTCATCTCCTGGGCGCCCGCGTTGGTGGTGAGGATGACGACGATGTTGCGGAAGTCGGCCTTGCGGCCGTTGTTGTCCGTCAGCGTCGCGTGGTCCATCACCTGGAGCAGGATGTTGAAGAGGTCCGGGTGGGCCTTCTCGATTTCATCCAGCACCAGCACGGCGTACGGGTGCTTGCGCACCGCGTCCGTCAACAGGCCGCCCTGGTCGAAGCCCACGTAGCCCGGAGGCGCGCCGATGAGCCGGCTCACCGTGTGCTTCTCCGAGTACTCGCTCATGTCGAAGCGCAGGAACTCCACGCCCAGCGTCTGTGCGAGCTGCTTGGCCAGCTCCGTCTTGCCCACGCCCGTGGGGCCCGAGAAGAGGAACGAGCCGATGGGCTTCTCCGGCGCACGCAGGCCGGAGCGGGCCAGCTTGATGGCGCTGACCAGGTCCTTGATGGCGCTGTCCTGCCCGAAGATGACCGCCTGGAGCTCCTTCTCCAGATTCTGGAGCTGGACGCCCTCGCTGGCGGACACGCTCTTGGCGGGAATCTTCGCCATCTTCGCGACGACGGCCTCCACGTCCGCGCCGGTGACGGTGTTGGTGCGCTTGCCCTCCGGCTTGAGCCGCTCGGCGGCGCCCGTCTCGTCGATGACGTCGATGGCCTTGTCCGGCAGGAACCGGTCGTTGATGTGCTTGGCGGACAGCTCCGCCGCCGCGCGGATGGCCTCGGGCTGGTACTTCACCCCGTGGTGCTCCTCGTAGCGGCTCTTCAGCCCCTCCAGGATGAGGACGGTGTCCTCCACGGACGGCTCGCCGACCTCAATCTTCTGGAAGCGCCGCGACAGCGCGCGGTCCCTCTCGAAGGCGGCCTTGTACTCCTGGAACGTCGTGGAGCCGATGCAGCGCAGCCGCCCGCTGGCCAGCGCGGGCTTGAGCAGGTTGGACGCATCCATGGAGCCGCCACTGGTGGCGCCCGCGCCGACGATGGTGTGGATTTCGTCGATGAAGAGGATGGCGTCCTTCTGCTCCTGGAGGGCCTTGAGCACGCCCTTGAGGCGCTCCTCGAACTGGCCGCGGAACTTGGTGCCCGCGAGCAGCGCGCCCATGTCCAGCGAGTAGACGACGGAGTTCTTCAGCGCCTCCGGCACCCGGCCCTCGTGGATGTGCAGGGCCAGCCCTTCCGCGATGGCCGTCTTGCCCACGCCCGCCTCACCCACGTAGAGCGGGTTGTTCTTCCGGCGGCGGCAGAGCACCTGGATGGTGCGCTCCAGCTCCTTCTCGCGGCCGATGAGCGGGTCGATGCGCCCCTCCTTGGCCTCGATGTTGAGCTGGGTGGTGTAGGCCTCCAGCGGGCTCTTCTTCGGGGCCTCGCCGTCCTCGTCGTCACCCGCGGGCGCGGAGCGGCCCGGAGCGCCCTCGGAGGACGCGCCACCCTCGCCCTCGGCGTCCTTGGAGATGCCGTGGGAGATGTAGTTGAGCAGGTCGAGCCGGGTGACGCCCTCCTGCTGGAGGAGGTAGAGCGCCTGGCTCTCCTCCTCACGGAACATGGCCACCAGCACGTCGCCGCCGTCGATGAGCTTCTGCTCGGCGGACAGCGCATGCATGGCCGCACGGTGGAGCACGCGCTCCACGCCGATGGTCTGCTGCGGCTCGGCCTCCACGCCCTCAGGCAGGCGTTCGACCGTCTCCTCCAGGAAGGACACCAGGCGCTCCTGGAGTCGCTTCACGTTGGCACCACACGACTTGAGGACCTCGCGCGTGCGCGAGTCCCGGGTCAGCGCGAGGAGCAGATGCTCCAGCGTCAGGTACTCGTGGCGCATCTTCCGCGCCTCTTCCAAGGCGGTACGGAAGCTGGCCTGCAATTCCTTGGCAATCAGCGGTCCTGCCACGTTTCAACCTTCCTCGGGTTCCATGGAGAGCCGCAGCGGGAACCCATTCTCCTGGGCCGCGGCCTCCACCGTCTGAATCTTCGTCTCGGCGACCTCGAACGTATAGACGCCGGCCACCCCGACTCCGTTGTAATGAACGTGCAGCATGATCTGCACGGCATCCGTCTCCGACTTGTGGAAGATCTCCTTGAGCACGGCCACGACGAACTCCCGCGTCGTGTAGTTGTCGTTGTGCAGAAGCACCTTGTAGAGGGGCGGCTTCTTCAGCTTCTGCTTGGGGGCGGACTCCGTGACGACGGAGGTATCGTGCTCGTGCTTCTGCGCCATGGGTGTATCGGACTCCCTTTAATGACGTCGGGGGCTGGGATTTTCAGGCCCCCTCCTTGAAACCTGTCTCTGCCCGCCACTGGGGCAGGCCGCCTCTCACGGCTGCCCGCTCGTGGGACAGGAAGTCGCGGACCGCCCGGTCCAACCCCGGGTGGAGGAGCAGGTGCGCACTGTATGTGAGCCGGGGCTCGAAGCCCCGGGTGAGCTTGTGCTCGCCGCCCGCGCCCGGCTCGAAGCGCGCCAGGCCCCTGGAGATGCCCTCCTCCACCGGGTGGTACAGGCAGACGTTGAAGTGGAGGAAGGGGTGCTCCTCGAAGCAGCCCCAGTAACGGCCATACAGGGCGCCGGGCCCGGCGAAGTTGAACGCCCCGGCCACCAGCCGTCCTCCCCGGCGGGCCTCCACCAGCTCACAGCGGTGCCGGAAGCAGGCGAGCATCCGGGCGAAGAAGTCCGGGGTGAGGAAGCGCTGCCCCCACGGGTACTTGTCCACCGTGGAGACGTACAGGCGGTGGACGGCCTGTGCGTCCACCTCCGCCAGCGCGTCGCCGCGCAGGGTGCGCACGGTGATGCCCTGCTCGGCGGGCGCGCGCAGCTCGCGGCGCAGCTGGTTGCGCCGCTTGGAGTGGAAGCGGGCGAGGAAGTCGTCCAGGGTGCGGTAGCCCTCGTTGCGCCACTGGTACTGGACGCCCAGGCGCAGCGCGAAGCCCTGGGCCTCCAGCACGGGCAGCTCCTCCTCGGTGGGGAAGAGGACGTGGACGCCGGACAGGCGCTCGGCGCGGGCGTACTCCTGGGCGGCGGCGTACAGCTCCGCCTCGCGGGCGGGCCGGTCCTCGCCCGGGGCCACCAGCACGCGCCGGCCGGTGGCGGGGGTGAAGGGCACGGTGAGCACGAGCTTCGGGTAGTAGCGCAGGCCGGCGCGCTCGGAGGCGGTGGCCCAGGGCCCGTCGAAGACGAACTCGCCGTTGCTGTCGTCCTTGAGGTACGCGGGCGCCGC
Source organism: Pyxidicoccus xibeiensis (assembly GCF_024198175.1). Classification (NCBI taxonomy): domain Bacteria; kingdom Pseudomonadati; phylum Myxococcota; class Myxococcia; order Myxococcales; family Myxococcaceae; genus Pyxidicoccus; species Pyxidicoccus xibeiensis. Next base: position 153,238 of record NZ_JAJVKV010000019.1, on the reverse strand, counting down.
GGCCACCAGGCGGGAGCCGCGCCACAGCGTGAGGTGGCGGGGGTGCCAGCCCCGCTCCGGCACCGCGCTGCCGCTCTCCTCGAGGCAGGCCAGGAAGGTCCACTCCAGGAAGGGCACGGCCGCCTCGTCCACCAGGGCATCCCACGCGGCGCGGGGGACCTCGGTGATGGAGGGCAGGATGCGCAGGGTGGTGGGGAGCGGGGTGGACATCGCGGAGGTCGGGGCGAGCCTATAACGGTGGGATGCGGGTGCCGCCAGGGACGGCCCCTGAGGCTACTTCCCCCGTGTCAGCTCCGCGGCGAGGTAGCGGCCGACTTCCGCCATTCCGGCCTCGCCCCGCCGGCGCCCCTCGTCCGTCTCCATGACCCGGCGGGCGGCGTCGCTCGCGGTGCCCACCTCCAGGTCCAGCAGGATGAGGAAGGCGCTCCACGCGGGGGTGACGGTGGCGGGGCGGCCGGGGCGCAGGGGGCGGTCGCCCAGCGTGGTGGCCACCTTCTCGAGCAGCCCCTCCTCCTTGAGCCGCTTCGTCCCGCCCAGCATGGCGGTCCAGGTGGCCTCCAGCAGCGAGGTCAGCATGCGCCCGGCCAGCGCGGCGGACAGCCGCTGCGAGGCCTCCTCTTCGTCGATGTTGTGGGCCCTGGCGTAGGTGGGCATCAGCTTCGCCACCACCACGGCACGGGTGGCGAGGTGGGCGAGGCGGGGAGGGTAGGACATGGCGCGCTCCTGGAGTGGGGCGCGGGCGGCCGGTGACAGGCTACCAACGCACGAGCAGACGGTAGCCCTCGGCGCTGCGTTCCTCCACGGTGATTCGCGGTTGGACGGAAGTCAGCTCCAGCATCCGCTCCAGGCCGCCCGCCATCAGGTCCGGCCGGTTGTAGCGGTCCGTGAGGTAGACACGGCGGCCCCGGTCTCCCACCGGGGACAGCGTCACCTCCACGTCCGTGCGGCCCATCATCGCCAGGTAGCGCGGCACCCGCTCCATGGCGCGCGCGGGGCCAATCATCGGCAGCGCCACCGCGGCCACCCGGCCGATGAAGGTCTCCGCGAAGCCGACGACGAGCTGCCGGCCCAGCTGCCGCCAGGCCTCCTCGTCCCCCAGCTCCGGATAGACGTCCTGCCGCGCCAGGGCCGTCACCCGCTGCCAGAGCTGGATGGGGTAGTCCAGCTCCGGGCGCTTCATGTCGTACCCGAGCGCCACCAGCTCCCGCGCCAGCCGCCCTTCCGCCTCCGCCTTCAGCCCCCGCACGAACAACCCCTCGAAGACGCTCGCCGGCACCCGTGGCGACGACGGCGGCACTTCGGCGGGACGGCGGGAATGGGTCATCAGCATCGGCGGGCGCCCGGGGGAGCGGTTATTTCACGAGTATACAGGTTTTCCACTACGCATCCGGGTTGCCCCTGGATTTCTGCCTGGAAGTAGAAGCAGCAGCGGGAGCGGCTGCTTCCCGGAGAGTCGGGTTGCCATGACGCTTCGGGGGGCTTAGAGGAGAGGCCCTGAGGAGATACGAATGTCGGTGAACATCCAGCTCGAGTGGACCCCGAACCCCAGCACGCTGAAGTACGTGGTGGACCGGAAGCTGTTGGCGGGTGGGGCTCTGAACTTCACGAGCCGGGACGATGCCCAGGTGAAGTCCCCGTTGGCGCACAAGCTGATGGACGTGCGCGGCGTCACGGCGGTGATGATTGGCAGCAACTTCGTGACGGTGACGAAGGGCGACGAGGGCGAGTGGGACGAGCTCAATGACGCGGTGATGTCCGCGCTGGACACGCACCTGACGGCCAACGAGCCGGTGGTGGACGAGGCCGCGGTGGCGGCGGCGCGCCAGGCGGCGGCCGGGTCCGCGGCGGCTGGCGGCTCGGTGGAGGCGCGCATCCAGGACATCCTGGACAGCGAAATCCGCCCGGCGGTGGCCATGGACGGTGGCGACATCACCCTGGACCGCTTCGAGGAGGGCATCGTCTACCTGCACATGAAGGGCTCGTGCGCGGGCTGCCCGTCCTCCACGGCGACGCTGAAGATGGGAATCGAAGGACGACTGCGCGAGGCCATTCCCGAGGTCCTCGAGGTGGTGTCCGTCTGAGGCGCAACGTCAAGGCTTCGCAGGTCCGGCGGGAGCTGTTGCCGGACCAGTCACCAGCCCTCCTGCGTGAGCTGCACCTGCTCACGCGCGAGGGGAACCTCAACGCGGACGCGCTGCGCAAGCTCAAGCAGGTCAACCACCTGATGGGGCTGTTGCGGCCCGCCATCGAAGACGTGCAGGCGCGCCACCCGGACGCCGTGCTCGTGGACGCGGGCAGCGGCAATGCGTACCTGGGCTTCGTCCTGTACGAGCTGTTCCTGAAGGACGCGGCGTCCGGGACGCTGCTGTCGATTGAAGGCCGGCCGGACCTGACGGAGCGCGCGAAGGGGCGCGCCGAGCGGCTGGGCTTCTCGCGGATGAAGTTCGAGACGGCGCACATCGACACGGCGACGTACCCGGAGCGCATCCACCTCTTGATGGCGCTGCACGCGTGCGACACGGCGACGGACGACGCGCTGGTGGCGGCCATCCGCCACGGGGCGGACCACGTGGCGGTGGTGCCGTGCTGCCAGGCGGAGGTGGCCGCGCAGCTCAAGGAGAAGCGGCCGGTGGTGGCGGGCAGCGGCGCCATGTCGCAGCTGTACGCGCATCCGTGGCACCGGCGCGAGTTCGGCTCGCACCTGACGAACGTCATCCGCGCGCTCACGCTGGAGGCCTACGGCTACCAGGTGACGGTGACGGAGCTGACGGGCTGGGAGCACTCGCTGAAGAACGAGCTGATTCTCGGCCGCCGCGTGCACCGGGAGAACCGCCGCGCCCGCGTGCAGCTGGAGCGACTGCTGGCGGAGACGGGCGTGACGCCCAAGCTGATGCGCGAGCTGGGCGTGAAGCCCGCCGCGGGCGCGACACAGGTGCCGGACGCGCCCCAGGCCGAGGACTCCGAGCCGACGCCGCCCCACGAGCCGTCGTAGCCCACCCGTCGGCGGAGCGCACACGCGTGCCGCTGACCGCCAGCACCGACAGGCATATAACCGAGTGCATGGCGGACACGGTGAAGCGGTCGGAGCTGGTGGCGCTCGTGGACATGGACGGGACGCTCTGTGACTACCAGGGGGCCATGCTCCGGGACCTGGAGCGGCTGCGCAGTCCGGGGGAGCCCCCGCTGACGCCGGACTTCGAGGACTCGCCCTGGATGCGGGCCCGGCAGGAGCTGGTCCGCGGGCAGCCGGGGTGGTGGGCGCGGCTGGAGCCTCGCAAGCAGGGCTTCGAGGTGCTGGCGGAGCTGCGGGCGCTCGGCTTCGAGCTGCACGTGCTCACCAAGGGCCCCGCGCAGTCGACGAATGCGTGGGCGGAGAAGCTCCAGTGGTGCCAGGCGCACGTGCCCGACGCGCGCGTCACCGTCACCATGGACAAGGGGCTCGTCTACGGGAAGGTGCTGGTGGACGACTGGCCCGAGTACATCCACCGCTGGCTGACGTGGCGGCCGCGCGGGCTCGTCATCGTCCCCGCGCAGCCGTGGAACGCCGGCTTCTCCCACCCGAACGCGCTCCGCTACGACGGCACCAACCTGGAAGCGGTGCGCGCCCGGCTCCAGGCGGTGAGGGAGGCCGCGGCTTCCGAGCCTCCCTCACGCACCTGAAGTTCGTCAGTGCGAGGTGTGCAGCGTGACGGTGCGGCCGTGCAGCGGCTGCACGGGGCGGTTGCCCGGGTTGAGGTGCGCCAGCCGCTGGTACGCGGCAATCTGCGCGTCGGACATCTCGATGGGGTGCTTCATCACGTACCACTTCAGCCCTTCGCTGCAGGGGGGCGTGGTGAGTGAGCCCGCGTAGTGGAAGAACGACTTGTTGTGGGGCAGCAGCGCGCTCGCGTTGATGAGCGCTCCCACCGGCGCGCTCGCCTCGCCCTGGTGCTTGGGCAGGTGCTGGAAGGCGTTGAAGAGCGCCGCGTTCGTCGCACCCGTCTGGATGAGGACACCCACGACGAGGGCCGCGTTGCCATTGACGTCGGTGTGCACCAGGTGCAGCTCGAGCGGGTACTGCACGCCGTTCTTCGTGTGCTCGCTGGGCGTGTGGAAGTGGAACTGCTTGAGCTTGTACTCGTTGGCGCCCAGCGTGACGGTGCTGCCGACGTCGTAGGCGAACTCCACCGTGTGGCCGGTGTTGGCCATGTGCACGTGGCTGGTGTGGTAGTGGAAGGCGGGGACGGCCGTGGGCTGCTGCACGGCGTTCGCCGTCACCAGCGCGATGGGCGACTGCTGCTGGCCCGTCGCGCACATCGCGTCGCCCGGGAGCTCACCCCAGTGCTCGGGGCTGACGGTGTCCGCGTAGCCATAGTGGGGCTCCACGCTGAGCGTGGTGGCGGTGTTCGGCGTCGCCAGCGTGCCGTCAGCGAAGGCACTGGAGGCGAGGAAGAGGGATGACAGCAGCGCGCCCCGAAGAGCGCGGACCGAGACGTTTCGATGCGGGGACATGGGTGCTTCCTCTGGCCCGAGTCAGGATACGAGCGGGGTGTCCCTCTCATCACAGGCCGGGGACGTCTCGCTCTTCATGGACCCGCCGCAACTCGAGCCGCGCTGGCGGGCGCCCCCCCATTACGCCAGTCGCGGGAAATCTTCCTGCCCCATCCGCGCGAAATGCATGAGCCTCCTTGGGCGCAGGTGTCGGAGGGTGTTGTTCAGAACGGTGCGGGTTGCTCGAACGTGACGCGCTGGCCTGTTCCTGGGTGCTCAAAAGAGATGAGCTCCGCGTGCAGGAGCATTCGCTCAGCGGGGTGTCCGTAGAGGCGGTCTCCGACGATGGGCGCGCCGAGCCCCAGGGGATGGGCGGCGTGGACGCGCAGCTGGTGCGTGCGTCCCGTGAGGGGGAAGAAGGCCACCCGCGTGCGGCCTTCGCCGCGCTCCAGGACGCGCCACTCCGTCACCGCGGGCTTGCCGTGCACGGGGTCGTGAATCTGGCGGGGCCGGTCGTCGAGGTCCACGCGCATGGGGAAGTCGATGGTGCCGTGCTCGCCCCGGACGTGCCCCTGGACCCAGGCCACGTAGCGCTTGTGGACCTGACGCTCGGCGAACTGTCGCTGCAGGGCCGCGTAGGTGCTCGAGTCCAGCGCCGCGACGACCAGCCCGGACGTGTCCAGGTCCAGCCGGTGCGCGAGCAGCGGACCCGTGGCCCGCGGAAAGCGCGCGCGCAGCCGGGCCAGCAGGGAGTCCGTCACCGAGGTGTCCTTCCCGGGCACGGAGAGCAGGCCACACGGCTTCTCCACCACGACGAGCCACGCATCCTCGTGGACGATGGACAGCCCGGTGGACACCTGCACCGGGGGCGCGAAGGCCCGGTGCGCGGAGACCTGGAGCCCCTCCAGCATGAAGGGCAGCAGGGGACCGCACTTGTCCTTGCAGGCGGCGTAGAACGCCCCGGACGCGCGTCCTCCCGCGAGCGGCGGAGCGCCCCACCAGAACTCGGCGAGCGCCACCGGCCTCAGCCCGTACGCGAAGGCCCGGGCGAGGAGCTTGGGGCCCGCGCAGTCGGCGGCGCCGGAGGGCGGGGCGCCAGCGGGATAGAGGGCCCGCAGGGGGCGGCGCTCGCCCCGCGCGTTCGGCACCGTGTACGTGTCGTGCAGGCGCTTCATGAGCGCACGGGAGACGATGCGCCTCAGCCGCTCCAGGGCCCGGAGTCGCCGCTCCATGCGCGCCCGCTTCGGAGCGATGGCCTGGCGCTCCTGCTCCTGGGCAGCCTCCAGCCGCCGCCACTCCGCCTTGTCGCCCCGGCTCTCCTGGTCCAGCGCGTGGAGGGCCTCGCGCCTCGTGGTTTCCGGAAGTGCCGCCGACGCCGTGAGCTCCTCCCTCCGGACATGGCGCTGCCGGCGCTTCGCCTCGTGACGGGCGCGCAGCTCCGCGCGCTGCGCCGAGTGCCGCGCCTCCCGTGCTTCATCGTCGGCGCGAAGCGCGGCGAGCTCGGGCGAGGTCCGCAGGGCCTCAGCGCGCGCGTGCAGCGCCTTCACCACGGCCTCGCCCTCGGGCTCCAGCCTGGCTCGCGTCTCGCGGTCGAAAATCGGTGGAACGAAGCCCGGCACGTCCCAGCGCCCCGCCAGCATGCCGGAGAAGGAGCGCAGGTAACCGAAGCGCCCGTCGGAGGCCTGGACGACGAGCACGCCGAACATCTTCCCGCCCTCGGCGCCTTCGAGCAGCGAGGTGGGGAGTCCGGGAGCGATGAGTCCTGCCCGGAGCTCCTCCTGCATCCGCTCCGCGGCCCGGCGCGCCAGGGCGTGGGGGCCCGACTCCTCGAAGGGGCTCGGAAACGCCCCGTCGACCTCATGGGGGGCCGGCTGCGGCTCGAAGGGGATGACCCAGGTCTCCACGCCCGCCTCGGTAGCACGAAATCCACCGCGCTTCGAAGGCGCCCTGACTCCGCGGGACGTGCGAGCATGGGCCTGCATGTCACCCAAGCAGAAGGGCCCGTCCGTGGCGAAGGCAGCCCGTGACGAGGCGCAGCAGCCGGCGGTGGTGGCCGGACTGGTCACCGGAGTGGATGGAGTGTGCCGGTGCGCGTGGGCCGGGAGTGCCCCGGACTACGTGGCGTACCACGACACCGAGTGGGGCCGGCCCGTCTCGGACGACCATCGCCTGTTCGAGAAGCTCTGCCTCGAGGGCTTCCAGTCGGGCCTGAGCTGGCTGACCATCCTGCGCAAGCGGGCGGCCTTCCGCGAGGCCTTCCTCGGCTTCGACTTCACCCGGCTGACGCGCTTCACCGCGCGCGACGTGGAGCGGCTGCTGGGCAACGCGGGCATCGTCCGGCACCGGGGTAAAATCGAGTCCGTGGTGAACAACGCCCGCCGCGCGTGCGAGCTGGTGGAGGAGCAGGGCTCGCTCGCGGCCTTCCTCTGGCGCTTCGAGCCCGCGGCCTCCAGCCGCCCCCGTCACCTCTCCTGGGAGGTGCTGCGCGCCATGCCCACGACGCCCGAGTCGACCGCGCTCTCACGCGAGCTGCGCCGGCGCGGGTGGTCGTTCGTGGGCCCCACCACCGCGTATGCCTTCATGCAGTCAATGGGGATGGTGAACGACCACGTGGAGGGCTGCGGCCTCCGGCGCGAGTCGGAGCGGCTGCGCAAGGCCTTCGTCCGGCCCGGCCACCGCGCCGGGTGACCTCTTTGTTGGAGTTGAAGGCGGGGGCTACGCGGTCGCGCGCCTCAGGTCGTCCAGCATGCCGGACTGGAGCGCCTTGCTGGCGACGCCCGACATGCTCTCCGCCAGCGTCTGGACGGAGCGGGTGACGGTCTGCGTCTCCTCGACGACCTTCAGCGTGCGCTGCATCTGCCTGGACAGCTCCTGGATGGCCTGGGCAATCTGGTAGGTGCCCACGTCCTGCTGGGCCACCGCGGCGGAGATCTGCCGGACGTTGCCGCCGGTGTCGCTGACGAGGCTGGACAGCTTCTGCAGCTGGGCACCGGAGTCGCGCACCGCGTTCAGGCTCACCTGGACCCGCTGCTCGCCCTGCTCGCTCAGCTTCGCCGTGTCACGCATGCTGGCGCTCACGCCGTCCAGCACGTCGCGGATGCGCTGGGTGGCCCGGATGGACTGGTCCGCCAGGCTGCGCATCTCGCGCGCCACCACGCCGAAGCCCTTGCCGCTGTCGCCGTTGCGCACCGCCTCGATGGCGGCGTTGATGGCCAGCATGTTGGACTGGTCCGCCAGCGTCTTCACGTCGTCGACGATGCCGGACACCTCGCGGGTGCGCCCGTCGAGCGTGAGGATGCGCGCGGCCATCTCCGATACCTCGGTGCGGATGGCCGCGAGGTCCACCAGCGTGCGTTCCAGGGCCGCGCCGCCCTCGCGGCCCACCTGCTCGGCCGTCTCCGCGGACTCCGCGAGCAGCCGGGCCTTTTCGGCCGTCACCTGGGAGCCCTGACGGATTTCCTGCACGGTCTGCTCCAGCTGCTGGAGCGCCGTCGCCTGGCGGCTGATGCCGGCGGTCTGCTCCTCGCTGGTGGTGCGCAGCTGCTGCACCACGGCGGCGAGCTCATCGGCGCCGCTGCCCATGCGCTGGGCCAGCTGGTGCACCTCCTTGCGCCGCGCGTCGAGCTGCTGGCCGTGCACCGCCAGCGAGCGCATCACCACCGAGGAGCGGCGCGCGACGATGCCCACCAGCGACCCCGTGAGGGCCAGGAAGCCCCAGTGGACCTGGCTGTCGATGGTCTCCGCCAGGCCGAGCAGGGGGAGCGTGCTGAGCATGATGAGGAAGAAGAGGATGGCGAGCCCGGTGACGAAGATGCGGGCGTCCGGGTCCCCCCGCCACGCCAGGACGGTCGCGACGCCGAAGCAGAGCAGCAGCGAGGGGAGCGTGTAGCCGAGCAGGGACATCATCACCTGATAGGCGGCGCTCAGGTCCATGAGCACGAGGACGCACTGGAGGACGGCCGGAACGCAGACCACGGCCGCGAACCGGCGGAACCAGCGCAGCTCCCCCTCTCGGGTGGTATCCGAGATGAACCACGCCAGGCTGGGCAGGAGGCAATGCGAGCCCAGCAGCGTGAAGACGCCGCTGAGGGAGGGCTTGTCCCAGAGCGCCAGGAACAGCCCGCTGGCGCCAAACTGCATCACGCCCGAGCCCAGGGCGAAGACGGCCAGCGGCACGAGCAGCCGCCGCTGGCGGCGCAGGAGGGCCGCGCCCAGGGTCAACACGCCGATGGCCACCAGCAGCGCCCCCATGACGAAGGGCGCCAGGCCCTTGCGCGTCGCCTCCGCGCGCAGCTCATGGCGAGCGCCCACCCGCGCCCCGCGCGTGACGCCGATGGCGGGCCCGCTCCCCTGGATGCGCAGCAGCACCTGCCGGTCCACGGACGAGAGCGGCAGCGGCACCAGGTGCCAGCTCATGCCTTCCATCGACTCCTTGCCAGCGGGATTCAGCTTCCCGCTCGCGTAGATGCGCTGGCCGTCGGCGTACACCTCGAAGGCGGTGGCGACGTTGCCCAGGAAGAGAGCGGGCTCCAGCCATGTGCCCGCGGGCACGGGGATGCTCACCCAGAGCAGCGTGTTCTTCCCGCGGCCCGGCGGCTCCTTGAGCGCCTCCATGGCCTGCCAGCCCTCCGTCGCCTTCGCGCCCTTCGCCCACGTGGGCATGCCGTCGGGACCGAGGGGGGAGTCACCCCAGCGGTAGCGCCACCCCTCGAGCGCGGGCACCGTGGCCCGGCTCGGCTCCGCATGCGCGGCGGGCGCCAGTGCGAGGACGAAGAGCAGCGCGGAGCCCAGCGCCGCGAGCCGTGAGACGCGGCCCGACGGGGTGTTCCTGGAGGGAGTGGGCCTGCGGATGAGGTTGGAAACGAGGACGCGGGAGAGACCCATGTGACGCAGATGCTCCAGCGCCTCGGGGCCGTCTGTAAAATGGGTCCCTGATGCCTCGCCCGCTGTGCCGCCGGGCGCGATACAGGGCTTACCGAGTTATCACGAGGTCAATCCTGACGCTGAGGTTGCCTGCCCGGGTTCCCAGGTCCGCCGTATTGATACACAGTTGTAACAGGCTCGGTAAAAGCTGGAAGAGCTGAAACAAAGACACACGCCTGGCAGGCGTTCATCGGCTGCTACGAAGTGCTGGCGGCGTCCGTGAGCAGCAGCCGGCACCGGAGCCCTCCGTTGCGCACGGGGAGGCTCCTGGCGCCGGGCAGGTCCAACGCCTTCACCAGCGCCGTGTCGTCCGGGAGGATGACGGCCGCGCGCCAGCCCGCGAAACCGCGGCGCAGCGTGGCGCCCAGCGCGCGGTAGAGGCCAGGCAGGTCCTCGGCCTCTCCCACGCGCTTGCCATAGGGCGGATTGGCCACCACCAGCCCGGGGCCGGGGGAGGGCGCCGTCAGCGTGCGCACGTCCTTGCGCTCCAGCGCGAGCGTCACCCCGGCACGCCGGGCATTGCGCCGCGCCGTGCCCAGCGAGCCCGCGTTGATGTCATGGCCATGAATCACCGCCCGGGGCGCGGGGAGGGCGTCGGCCTCGGCCTGTGCCTTGCGCCGGGCCCAGGCCTCCGCGTCGAAGCCGGGGAAAGACTCGAAAGCGAAGGCGCGCGTCAGCCCCGGCGCCCGGTTCATGGACATCCACGCCCCCTCGATGAGGAATGTGCCCGAGCCGCACATCGGGTCCACCAGGGGCTCCGCGCCGTCGTACCCCGCCAGCCGGAGGATGCCGGCCGCCAGCGTCTCGCGCAGGGGCGCGCGGCTCACCTCCTGTCGGTAGCCGCGCCGGTGCAGGGGCTCGCCGCTGGTGTCGGCACTCACGGTGAAGACGTCCCCCTCCACGCGCACCAGCAACGTGAGGCCCGGGCCGCTGCCCTCTTCCTCGAGCGCCCCGGCCTGCTCCACCGAGGGAAGGCCCCACGCATAGGCCGCCGCGGAGAACACCACGTCCGCGCCCGGCACCCGCGAGCGGTGCAGGCTCACCGACAGCTTCGGCGGCGTGCGCCCATCCCAGAGGCGCGACAAGTCCATCGCGCCCAGGTGCTCGGCCAGCGTGTCCGAGTCTCCCGCGCGGAAGGTGCCCACGCGCAGCAGCACGCGGCTGGCGGTACGCAGGCGTAGGTTGGCCTCCTGGTGCAGCCCCGCCGGGCCTTCCAGCTCCACGCCGCCCTCTGCGCGGCGCGGCTTCCAGCCCAGCGCGGACGCTTCTGCCTCCAGCGCGAGCTCCAGCCCGGGCAGGGTGGACACGTAGAGCTGTTCGACCTTCGGAGGGGGGCTCGTCACAGGGAGATCATTGCCCGCTTACCAAGACCGGACGCAACGTCGCTTCACCGGAACTCGTCCACGATGAATACCCCTGCGGTGGAGAACTCGAGGAGGGCCATGCCGGGCTTCGACTCATGCAGCTTCCTGAGCTGCCCCTTGGACAATCTCGCCACCGCGCAGATGGGGACCTTGTCTCCGTCAAGCGGATGGGCCTCGTAGTAACGGATGACGACCTGCGGACCTCCCGTCCAGACCCGCCCATAGAGCCGGGTGCCGGTCCCGAGCGTCCCGAGCTCGCCAAACAGAACGCTCTCGACGAGGCCGTCATAGAGAGTGATGGGACGGGCGTCGTCCTGGTTCGCGTCGAGCTCGACAGATGCACCGTCGCCGACCCGCGCGCGCAGGTAGCGCATCGCCTTGAGGGCTTCTTCCGGACACTTCTCGGAGCCAGGTGTCCCATCGGGTCGGAGGGCCACTCCACCCGGGCCAGTCGCAGTGCAGCCGGCGGACGTCGCAAGCAGGACCGCGAAGCACAGGTGGGTGAATCTCGAATCCGTCATGCCCTGGCTCCTACTCTCGCGCGAGCCGGGGATCCAGCACGACGAGGGCCTGCCGCAGACCGTCGTGACGGACGAGCTCCAGCGCCAGTTGCGTGGGCTTCCCCGCGTCCACGAACGCTTCCTTGTCTACGATGAAGGCGAGCCGACCTTCCTCACGGGGTGGAATCGAGGAGTGGGTCGCCCGGATGGCGACGGTGCGCGTCTCGCCTCCTGGCGTGGTCATGAGGCGGGCTTCCTTCAAGCGCCAGGGGCGCTTGGGGTCGTGATTCCGGAGGGTGACGAGGACCGCAGCCTTCAACCTGCCAGAGTAGGCAACGATGTGGATGTCAGCGTCGTCCTCCTTGAACAGCCAGGTTCGAATTGGACGGAACGGGGTCTGCGTCACGGCGCCCGAGGCCAGCAGTGCGGCCAGGGCGTGGTCGGGTGATGTCTCCTCCTTCCGAAAGCGCTCGTTCTCTTTCACCAGGATTCGCTCTCGACCGAGCGCGTCGTACAGCGACGAGAGCACCGCATTGTAGCTCTTGCGGTCCTTGAACACGTTCACCTGCTGGTCCACGCGTTGGCCTTCACGTGGCGGCCCCAACAGGAACGGGAACTCCGTCCCGTCCGCGAGTGTGACGAGCAATGGGACTCGCTCGTCTTCCGCGAGGTCGCGCAGCGGCACGACCACCACGAGCTTTCCCATGACGGCGGGAGGCTCGAACCGGCCTTCCCAGCCCAGGAGTCGGGTCCGTGCGGCGTCGCAGGCCTGATCGAACCTGAGGACCGTGGCGACCTGCCCGCTCACGGAGACCCGATGTGCCTCCTGTGCCGGATGGTCGGAGATGAGGAGGGTCCTGACGGCGGCGGACTCGCGTTCCCGTGCTGACGCCGTGAAGGCGACCAGGAGGAACAGCACGACGAGCCAATGAGGGAGGGGACGCCACATGGTGGCGGAGAACCTACCAGCATGGGCGCCTCAGTCCATACCCATCAAGGCGGCAGGTGGCGGTCCTGCCACCCTCTGAGCGAAGGAGGACGCCCTTCGCTCACGGCGCGGGCGCGGAGGGCTGCTCGGGCTCCAGTCCCCGCCGCTGGCTACGCGGGCCCGGGGCCGCCTGGAGCGGGGCGTCCGCGTAGACGCCGCGGTACTCGGGCGGCAGCAGCTCCGCCACCCGGCGCATCATCGCGTCCACCAGCCCCTGGCGCGCGTCCTGCGCCCCGGCCGCCTCCGCCTCCAGGTCCTCCACGCGGAACGGCTTGCCGAAGCGCACCAGGACGCGGGCGCGGTACAGCCGCTCCCCACCCATGTCCTGGTCGTTGATGGGCATCAGCTTCTCCGTGCCCCGCAGCGCCACCGGCACCACGGGCACGCCCGCGCGCTTGGCAATCAGCGACACGCCCTTCTTCGCCTGCAGCAGCTCGCCCGTGCGGCTGCGCGCGCCCTCCGGGAAGATGAGCACCGAGTCGCCACCCTTGAGCGTCTCCACCGCCCGCCGCATGGCCTCGATGTCCGCCGAGTTGGGCTTGATGGCGATGGTGTCCATCACCTCCGACGCCAGCCGTGTCATCGTCGTGCCCTGCAGCTTCACGCCCGCCAGGAAGATGACCTTCCTGGGACGGAAGGCCCGGTCCAGCGTGAAGCCGTCCGCGTTGGACAGGTGGTTGGCGATGAAGAGGCAGGGCTCGTCCGGAATGTTGTCCCGGCCCTCCACCTCCTCCTCCGCCAGCACGTCCCACACCGTGTCCATCAGCGCGCGCACCACGTGGCGGCGGGCGCCCTCCGGAAGCTTGGCCATCAGATAGAAGAGGATGCGCAGCACGCGGGTGTCGCCTCCTGCCAGGGAACGGGTGGGGAGCATGGCCCGCCCGGAGCCCCCGCGTCCGAGCGTTGGTGCCGGGGCCCCAGCACCGCTACCCACCGCCAGAAGATGTAGTCCCGCCCCGTGCCGCCCGTCAGCCCTGACGCGGCACGCCACCCCGCCTGCCGGGCAGGCCGTCGTACAGCCAACGCTCCGGACCGACTGCCGGACGGGAGCACTCCTGCGCCTGCCAGGGTACCCGACCCGCCCGGGTCGGCGCCGGCCACGAACAGGTGACGGCGCAAAGCCATCGGCGAGAGGGCGCGGGTTGCGCTAAGGGAACAGAGCATGAGCGCCGTCGAAGCCAGCCCCTCGCGCAGCAGGAAGCCCGTCGAGTACGAAGTCACGGTCGCCAGCGTGCGGATGGACACGCACGACACGGCCACGCTCTTCCTCGACTTCGGCGGCGTCCCGCTCGACTACAAGGCCGGGCAGTTCCTCAACCTCGACCCGCACCAGTTCCCCGCACTCGGGCGCCTGTCCGCCTACCTCCAGGAGCAGAAGGGCCGCAAGGAGCCGCAGCGCTCCTACTCGCTGGCCTCCGCGCCCCACGAGCCGCTGGTGGCCATCACCGTCAAGGACGAGGAGTTCATCCCCGGCCTCACCCGGTACCCGCCGCTCCTGTCCCCCTACCTCGTGCACGGCCGGCTCACCGGCGCGCGCCTCAAGGTGCTGGGCTTCATGGGGCCGTACGTCCTGCCGGAGGACGTGGAGCAGCGCACCGGGCACATCGTCCACCTGGTGGCCGGCTCCGGCGCGGTGCCCAACTTCGCCATCCTCAAGGACGCGCTCCACCGCGGCCTGAAGCTGCGCCACACCTTCCTCTTCTCCAGCAAGACGTGGGGCGACGTGCTCTACGGCGACGAGCTGGCCGCCCTGGAGCGCGCCCACCCGGACCTCGTGCGCGTGGTGCACACCCTCACCCGCGAGACGGACGAGGCCCGCTTCGGCCCCGCGGTGCGCAAGGGCCGCGTGGGCCAGGCCCTGCTGGAGGAGCTGATTCCGGACCGGGACACCTGCCTCGTCTACGCGTGCGGCCCGGCGATTACGCCGTGGGACCGGCGCAAGGCGCTGGAGACGCGCACGCCCGCCACGCCGCGCTTCATGGAGACGGTGCTCGGCCACCTCCATGCGCTGGGCCTCGCGGACAAGCGCATCAAGCGGGAGACCTACGGGTAGGCTCCGCTGGCAGCACCACCTCGAAGCGGGCCCCGCCGCCGTGCCTGCCGCTGGCCCGCACGGTGCCACCGTGCGCCAGCACCACGCGCCGGACGATGGCCAGCCCCAGCCCGCGGCCGTTGGCGCGCGTGAGGAAGAAGGGCTCGAAGATGCGCTGGGGGGCCACGTTGGGGATGCCGGGCCCCTCGTCCTCCACCACCAGGCACACGCCTCCGGCCTTCGAGCGCTCCACCGACATCCGCACGCTGCCGCCGGTGGGAGACGCCTGCACCGCGTTGCGCACCAGGTGCGTCACCGCCAGCTGGAGCAGCAGCTCGTCGCCCTCGATGGAGGGCGTGTCCGGCGCCTCGTTCACCGTGAAGCGCAGGGTGGGTGCGTCCGGAGCCCCGTGCAGCTGCCCCAGCGCACGGCGCACCAGCTCGCCCAGCTGCACCGGCCGGGGACGCGGCTCCAGCGGGCGCACCACGTCCAGCAGGTCCTTGACGATGTCCTCCAGCCGGATGACCTCCTCCTCCAGCATGCCCACCGCGGCCTGGCCGGTGGGGCCCAGGTGCGCCTCGCGCCGCAGCACCGCCACCGCGTTGAGGATGGCGCCCAGCGGGTTGCGCACCTCGTGGGCCACCACGCCGGCCGCCTCGCCCAGCACCGTCAGCCGCTCGTTCGCCACCAGCTCGTCCTGCAGCCGCGACAGCTGGTCCAACCGCACCGCCGACATCTGGTGGTTGCGCACGTTCTCCAGCGCGCTGCCCACCAGCCGCGCGAACAGCTCCAGCGTGCCCGCGCTCGCCGGGGTGAGCGCCGTGCCCTGCACGGAGAGCAGGCCGTAGGGCCGGCCCTCCACGAGCAGGGGCGCGTCCAGGCCTCGTGAGTCCGGCGGGTACAGCTGCTGGATTTTCGCGAACACCTCCGGCGGGTGGATGCGCTTCACCACGCTGAACATGTCCTGGTGGAAGGCCGCCTTGCGCCGCTCGAGCACCTCCTGGAAGTGCGGCACGGTGGAGATGGGGATGCGCACGTCGCCCATGGGCATCCCGTAGAGCTGCTCCGCCGCGGCCACGCCAGCGGGCTCCTGCCGCATGGGCCCGTGCCGGAACACGTCCCCTTCCAGCCGCAGCACCGACACATAGAAGCCCTGCTGGTGCACCGCCTCCACGGCCGTCTCCAGCACCGCCTGCTCGTCGCGGCACCGCATCATCTCCCCGGCGGCCGTCACCAGCGCCTCGGTGAGCCGCCGGACGGAGTCCTCTCCCTCCGCGTCCATCATGAGCACCACGCTATCTTCCGGGCTGAAGCCGGGCGCATAGTGCAGCGAGAGGGTGCACTCCTGCCCGTCTGCCCGGCGGAGGCGCATCCAGACCGGCCGCTCCGGACGTGGCCCTCCCCGCGTCATCGCCTCGTACATCGGCTCCACCCAGGCCTGCTCCCTGGGGACGAAGCGTGAGATGAGCCCCGAGGTCGGGGTGGACAGCAGCTCCGCGAGCGGAATGCCCAGCAGGGCCGCGAGCGCCGGGTTGGCGCTGAGCACCTGCTCTCCACGGGTGACAGCGGCGGGAATGGGCAGCCCTTCGAGCAGCCGGTAGTCGGCGAAGGCGTTGGACACGGCCGCCATCCTGTGGGGCGTCCCGAGCGTCCGCAAGCGGGCATCTGGGACCCACCGGAGGGGGTGTGCAATGGCTCATCCCGCACGCCCGTATGGATCAGGGAGTGGGCTGACCGGAGGTAACGACAATGAACTTCTTGAGCGTGATGGACCGCGATGACCTGGAGCTGAAGGCGGTGATGGCGGTGATGGCCGCCTTCGTGATGACGGGAGCGGTGTTCCTCGGTCAGCTGCTCTAGTCGCTACTTCTTCGCGGGCTTGGCGCGCGTGAGGTACTTCTGGATGAACTCCTTCTCCTCCGCGCGCAGGTGGCTCAGCCGCAGGCCGTAGCCCCGCGGGTTCTTTCCGTCCTCCAGGGAGTTCTCCCAGATGACGGAGCTGCGCAGCGTCATCACCCGCTGCGGCTCGTCGAAGCGGAGCGTCAGCTCCACCAGGGTCCCCAGCCGCAGCGGCTTGTCCGTGGCAATGAACAGTCCGCCCGAGGACAGGTTGATGATGCGGTGGTCGGTGAAGATGCCGGCATTCTGCAGCGTGACCTTCACGTCCGCATGGATGCGGTCATCCGAGCGGCGCTCCAGGCCCACGAACTCCGCGCTGGAGTAGGTGGGCGCGGTGGTCGCCTTGCGCACGGACGGCGCGGGCGGAGGCGGCGCCGGAGCGGGCCGCGACACGGGCGGTGGAGGCGCGACGGGGGCGCGCGCGGCCATGGGCGCCGCGTGCATCACCGGCGGCGGCCGGGGCGGCATGGCCGGAGCGGCGGGCGCGGTGTGCACCACCGGCGGCGGCCGGGGCGGCATGGCCGGAGCGGCCGGAGGAGCCACGGGGGGCGGGCGCACCTGTGCGACGGGAGGGGCCACGGGCGCCACCGGAGGCGCGGTGGGGGCGATGGGCGGCGCCGGGGGCAGGGCGCCATTCATGTCCAGCCGGGGCGGGGCCGCGCGGGGCTGCTGCGCCGCGCTCTGCGTGTAGAGGGCCTCCGCCTCGCGCATGCGGCGCGAGAGGAAGTCGAAGATCTCCGCCGACACCTTGCGCAGCTCCGGGTGCGTGTCCGGGGCCAGGTGGTCTGGCGTGAAGCGCTTCGCCATGCGGAAGTACGCCAGCCGCAGCTCGTCCAGGCTGGCGTGCGGCTTGATGCCGAACAGCTCGTGGGCCGGCAGGTTCTGCAGGCCGCGCAGCTGCGTGCGCAGGCGCTCGGCCTGCTGCTGCTCCACGGACTGCGTCGGACGCGCGGCGGCGAACAGGTCGCTCAGCTCGGGCAGCTCCTGGAGGGCCACCCAGTTCGTCCCGTCACGCGAGGCCCGCACGGCGGCCTTCAGCCGGCCGGAGGCAATCAGCTCTCTCAGGGCCTGGAGCGCCAGGGGACCCAGCACACGTCCAAGGTTGTCCGCTACCCAGTAGCCAACAGCAGGAGACGACACGCAGACACCCCGTGAATCAGTGAGCCAGCGCCTGGCGCACGGCCGAGGCGATTTCCAGCGGGTGGAAGGGCTTGCCCACGAAGCCCACGGCGCCAGCGGCCATGGCCTGCTCCACCACGGGCTCGGCGTCCATGCTGCTGATGACCAGCACGCGCGTCGCCGGCGACACGGCCTTGATGGCCCCCAGCACCTCCAGCCCGCTCTTCTTCGGCATGAACAGGTCCAGGAACATCACCGCGGGCTTCTCGCGCGCGGCCACCGCCAGGCCTTCTTCTCCGTCCGCGGCCTCGAGCAGGCGCAGCTCGATGCCTGTCTCGGCGATGACGTCCTTGAGGATGCGGCGCACGAAGCTGTCGTCGTCCACGAGCAGCAGGGTCGGGGTTTCAGGCATGGCGCCGCATGATACGCGGACCTCGGAACATCCGCGCGGGTGACGTGCGGCGCCTGCCTGCCTTTTGGGCTATGCGGGGCCCATCTATGTCCACCGACAAGGCACTCTTCCACTTCGAGTCCCAGAAGCACGCCTACCTCGAGGACCTCAAGGCCCTCGTGAGGATTCCCAGTGTCTCATTCCCTGGATTCGACCCGACCGAGGTCCGACGCAGCGCGGACGCCACCGCGAAGCTCTTGAAGGACCGTGGGTTTGAAAACGTTCAGCTCCTCGAAATCGAGGGGGCGCACCCATACGTCTATGGAGAGGTGCTCAGGGCACCAGGCAAGCCCACGCTGCTGCTCTATGCGCACCATGACGTGCAGCCGGCGGGGGACGCGGCGGCGTGGAAGAGCCCGCCCTTCGAGCCGGTGGAGCGGGACGGCCGGCTGTATGGCCGCGGCTCGGCGGACGACAAGGCGGGCATCGTCGTGCACACGTCGGCGGTGGAGGCGTGGCTGAAGGGGGCGGGCCGCCTGCCGCTCAACGTGAAGGTCATCATCGAGGGCGAGGAGGAGGTAGGCAGCAACCACCTCTCCGCCTTCCTGCAGAAGCACGCGGCGCTGCTGAAGGCGGACGCCATCGTCCTCACGGACACGTCCAACTTCGACACCGGCCTGCCGTCCATCACCACCGCGCTGCGGGGGCTCGTCACGGTGGACGTGGAGGTGCGGGCGCTGAAGCAGGCGGTGCACTCGGGCATGTGGGGCGGGCCGGTGCCGGACCCCGTCATGGCGCTATGCCGGATGCTGGCCACGCTGACGCACGCGGATGGCTCCATCGCCATTGAAGGCATCCAGGAGAAGGTGCGGCCGCTGACGGCGGCGGAGCGCGCCAGCATCCAGTCGCTGCCGGGTGACGAGGCCTACTTCCGCGAGCAGGTGGGCCTGCTCCCGGGCGCGCAGGTGCTGGGCGGCGGGCAGCACCCGTGGGAGATGAACTGGCGCCAGCCGAGCATCGCCATCAACGCCATCCAGGCCAGCAGCCGCAAGGACGCGCGCAACATCATCTGCGACGTGGCGTGGGCGCGCGTGGGCATCCGCATCGTCCCGGACCTGGAGCCGCGCGACGTGGAGCAGCGGCTGATGGCGCACCTGCGCAAGGTGTGCCCGTGGGGGCTGGAGCTGGGCTTCCACACGGAGGGCGCGTCCGGCTGGTGGTACACGGACCCTTCGCACCCCGCGTTCCAGGCGGCCTTCCGCGCGCTGGAGAAGGGCTACGGTGGCAAGGCGGTGGCCATCGGCTGCGGCGCGTCCATTCCCTTCGTGGAGCCCTTCGCGCGCGAGCTGGGCGGTGTGCCCGCGCTGCTCATCGGCGTGGAGGACCCGTACACGTACGCCCACTCGGAGAACGAGAGCCTGCACCTGGGCGACTGGGAGAAGTCCATCCGCAGTGCCATCCACCTCTACGAGGAGCTGGCCACCGCGCTCGCGGGCCGCTGAAGTCCGGCTCAGCGGTGCGGCCGATATTTCGGTCTTCCTTTCTCGTTGAAGTGCGCGTGGCCCGGCCGGGAGGCACGGGCTGCTCACACTCAAAAGGGGATGCGACATGTTCGGGACTGCTCGGCGCAGGGCCGCGATGCTGGTGGTGTGCTCGCTGTGGGGCTGTACGGGAGATGTCGCGAAGGGCAGCGTGCCCGAGGCACGGGCCGCGAATCCCACGGGCACGGTGGAGGCCTCACTGGGCGGGGCGAACCTCCGCTACCCG
This sequence comes from Pyxidicoccus xibeiensis, assembly GCF_024198175.1. Taxonomy (NCBI): domain Bacteria; kingdom Pseudomonadati; phylum Myxococcota; class Myxococcia; order Myxococcales; family Myxococcaceae; genus Pyxidicoccus; species Pyxidicoccus xibeiensis. The sequence goes on along the minus strand of NZ_JAJVKV010000019.1, from coordinate 133,785 downwards.
GACAAGCTGCGCATCCCCCTCAAGAACTTCTTCCCCGAGGGCGTGGCGCACGCGGCGGACGGCACGTTCTACGTGGGCAGCTACTCCGACGGCCGCGTCGTGCGGCAGCGCCCGGGCTGGCCCTTCGTGGAGCCGTTCCTCCCCGCCAGCGGGCGCGCCATCGCCGGCATGAAGGTGGAGGACGCGACGCGGACGCTGTGGCTGTGCGAGCTGGACCTGACACAGGCCACGCCCGACAACCTCAAGGCGTATGACTCGCGCACCGGCGCGGCGCGGGGCGCGTGGCCGCTGCCCCTGGGCGGTGGCTGCAACGACGTGGCGTTGGACGCGCAGGGCAACGTCTATGTCACCGACACGTACCTGGGCGTGGTGCGCCGGCTGAAGCGCGGTGGCTCGGCGCTGGAGGCGTGGGCGACGGACCCGGCCTTCATGGCGCCCCCCGGCTGGCCCGGCCTCAATGGCGTGGCCTGGGACGGCGGCGCGCTCTACGTCGCGAAGTACGACAGCGGCGAGCTGTTCCGCATCGCCATCCAGGCGGGCGGGGCGGCCGGCGCCATCACGAAGCTTGTCCCCAACGCGCCCATCGGCATGCCGGACGGCATCCTCTTCCAGTCCCCGGGCGTGCTGCTGGTGGTGGACAACGACAACGGCAAGTTCCTGAAGCTGGAGCTGTCCGGCGACACGGCGGCGGTGACGCTGCTGGCCACGGGCCTGGACAACCCCACCACGGTGGCGCTGCATGACGGGGACGCCTTCGTCGTCGAGTCCCAGTTCGACCACTTCTTCGGCATCGACCGCACCCCGGCGGATGTGCCTTTTGTCGTGACGCGCATCTGGCTTAGGTAGTTCCTCCGGAGAGGAGGAACGACCCATGACGGGGGGCGTGGATGCAGGCGTGGTGGCTGGCTTCGTGGCGGCCATTGCCTTCGATGTGCTGATGCCGGTGGTGGTGGCGCTGTGGGCCCGCCGCCGGCTGGGCGTGGCGTGGAAGGTGGTGACCTGGGGCGCGCTGGGCTTCGCCCTGTCCCAGCTCTTCACGCGGGTGCCGCTGGTGCAGGGGCTCCAGTTTGTCCTGCGCGACGAGCTGAAGGCCTCCCCGGCGCTCATGGCGGCGTGGGTGGTCGTGCTCTCGCTCACCGCCGGCCTCTTCGAGGAGACGGCGCGGCTGTGGATATTCCGGGGGCCGCTGAAGGACTTCCGGCGCTGGCGGGACGCGGTGGGCTACGGCGTGGGCCACGGCGGGCTGGAGTCCGCGCTGCTGATTGGCGGCCTGGCGGCGCTGGGGCTCATCAACATGTTCGCGCTGTCCGCGCTGGACCCGTCCACGCTGCGGGTGCCACCAGAGGTGGTGGAGGAGGTGCGGAAGGCGAAGGAGACCTTCGCGCAAGTGCGCTGGTGGGAGCCGCTGATGGGCGCGTACGAGCGCGCGGGCTCCATGGTGCTGCACGTCGCGTTGTCGGTGCTGGTGATGCAGTGCTTCGTCCGAGGCAGCCTGCGCTGGTACTGGCTCGCGGTGGGCTGCCATACGGTCAGCAACGCCCTGGGCGTGGGAGGCGGGCTGCTGGCGCAGAAGACCCTGGGGAAGACGGCGGGAATCGTGGTGGCGGAGGGCGCGCTGACGGTGTTCGCGCTCCTCGGCCTGTGGGTCATCCGTCGCTTCCGCCCCCGCGAGCCGGAGGCGGAGGGCCTGCCCTCGGCACCCGCGCCTACTTCGACTTGAAGCCCAGGTGGGCCAGCGCGGCCTTCACCCAGTCCTTGATGGACACGGTGTCGAAGGGCACGGCCTCGCGGGCGGGGTACTTCTTCTCGAAGTAGCTCACCGCGGCCACGCCCATGGCGAAGGCGGTGCCACCGCTGGCGGCGCCCTTGAGGAGCCAGCCGGCAAAGGGGATGTGGCCCACCGTCTCCCCGACGATGGTGGACGCCGCCTTGCGCGCGACGATGCCGGCGCCCAGCGTGGGGATGAGGCCCAGTGCCTCCCCCAGGGTGAGCTTCTCCCCGTAGATGCCCGCCACGTGGAAGATCATGTACGCCTCGATGGCGGACGTGAGCGCGGTGTGCGCGCCCGGGACGGGCATGGGAATGGCCGCCGCGCCCGCCGCGCGCAGAGCGCTCTCCTCGACCCAGCTACGTGCTGCCTTCTCCGCCGTCATGCTCTGTGCCTCCAGGCTGTGGACCCGGAGCAGTGTAGTCCACCGGCTCAGTGGCCGCGGAACCTGTCGGTGGCCTCCACCAGCGCGGACGTGTTGCCCGGCTCGTTCGCCGAGTGGCCCGCGTCCGGGACGATGACGAACTCCGCCTCCGGCCAGGCCTTGTGCAGCGCCCACGCGCTCTCCGGAGGGCACACCACGTCGTAGCGCCCCTGGACGATGACCGCCGGGAGGTGGCGAATCCTGGCCACGTCGTCGAGCAGCTGCGTGTCGCTGCGCAGGAAGCCCCGGTTGACGAAGTAGTGGCACTCGATGCGGGCGAACGCGAGCGCGAAGGCGTCCCCGCTGTTGCGCGCCACCAGCTCCGGGTTGGGGTACAGGCAGCTCGTGCGGCCCTCCCACACGCTCCACGCGCGCGCGGCCTCGTGCTGGAGCTTCACGTCGGAGCCCATCAGCCGGCGCGCGTACGCCGCCAGCAGGTCTGCGCGCTCCTCCTCGGGAATGGGCGCCAGGTAGTGCTCCCACGCGTCCGGGAAGATGACGCTCGCGCCGCGCTGGTAGAACCAGTCGATCTCCTGCTTGCGCAAGAGGAAGATGCCGCGCAGCACCAGCTCCGTGACGCGCTCCGGGTGCGTCTGGGCGTACGCCAGCGCCAGCGTGCTGCCCCACGAGCCGCCGAAGAGCTGCCACTTCGGGATGCCCAGGTGCTCGCGCAGCCGCTCCATGTCCGCCACCAGGTCCCAGGTGGTGTTCTCCTCCAGGCTCGCGTAGGGCGTGCTCCTGCCGCAGCCGCGCTGGTCGAAGAGGACGATGCGGTACGCGTTCGGGTCGAAGAAGCGCCGCTGCCGCGGGTCCGTCCCCCCGCCCGGGCCGCCGTGGATGAACACCACCGGCTTGCCCTTCGGGTTGCCGCACTCCTCGAAGTACACCTCGTGGCGCGAGGACACCCGCAGGTGCCCCGTGCGGTAGGGCTCGAGGGGCGGATACAGCGTACGCAGGGGCCTGGACGGGACGGACACGGGACTCGCTTTCCGTGACGGAGAGGTCACCTTCAACGTAACAGAGCACTCCGCCACGTCCCCGGCCTCGTGGGCCCGCTGCCTTGCTTCCGGGGGTGGGGCGGCGTCCGTTACCGGACGCCCGGCCGTCGGGACTCCAGCCTGGCGGACAGCAGCGACCTCACGGGCCCGCCGATGTGACGTCGAGTTTGCCGGGGCTCGACGCCGACTTTGCGGGGGCTGTGGACACTGCTCCTGCCTCACACCCCCCGGAGCGTCCCATGAACATCGCCTCCCTCATGAACCCCCCGAAGGACCGCGGCACCCCGCCTCCCGCCCCCAGCCGCCTGCGGCTGGTGCGCGTGGAGGTCACCGTCCTGGCCCAGGCCGTGGTGGGCGCGATGCAGGACAGCGTGAAGGCGTTCCGCCACATGCGGGACGTCCTCACCGGCGGCTACGCCCAGAGCCGGCCGTAGGGAAGCGGGCCCGGCCCCGTGCGCCGGGGACGGCGCCCGGCCCGCCTGTCGCCAGCGGGCCGGTGAAGTCTCAGGAGGGCGTGCCCGGGCTCGGGCTGGTTCCCGGGCCTGCCGGCGCGTCCTCCTTCGAGGGCGGCGGAGGCGGGGGCACGCCCTTCCCGGCGGGCGCCACCATCCGCACCTCGGTGCGGTCGTCCAGCGCGAGCCCGTCACCCTTGGGCTCCGTCTCCGTCACGGAGATGACGTCCCCCCGGTTGAGCTGCAGGAAGCGCTCGTTGCGCTCGTTCTGGTGCCGCTCCTGCATCGCCAGGCCCAGGCGGCCCTCCGGGCCGCAGCCGATGTAGCGCTTGCGCCCCTTGCCCTCCAGCGGCTCGGAGACGATGCGGAACAGCCGCCCCGGCGGGAGCTCCGGCCACGCCTCGCCCTTGGGCGCCAGCACCAGGTAGCTCATCTTCAGCGCTTCCTTGTGGAGGCTCGCCGCGCGCGCCAGCTCCTCCACCACCTTGGGCATGGGCCAGGGCCGCTCGGCGTGGCACCAGTCCGTCTCCTTCACCAGCGCGGGGCAGGCGCCCCGGTACATGCACGGCGCGCGCACCGCGTAGCCGCGCTCCACCATGGCGTCGCGCACGTGCAGCAGGCCCCGGCTCGTCTCGCGCAGCGCGGGCTCCATCACCAGCAGGCTGCCGCCCTTCTTCACCTTCGCCAGCGCCGCCTCCAGCAGCGCCGCGCGCGGGGCCGTGGCGGACTCGCCCGTGCCGTACAGCTCGTTGATGACGTGGCCCATCGTGATGAGGTCGAAGTTTCCGTCCGGCAGCGCCGCGCCCTTCTTCGTCGGGTCCCAGTCCCGGGTGGCCAGCGCCTCGCCGGCCTCCGTGGCCAGGCTGCGCGCCAGGTTGAGGGCGGCCTTGCTGCGGTCCGCCGCCGTCACCTCGCCCGCGCCCGCGTCCATGGCGGCGAAGGCCACCGGGCCCGGGCCGCTGCCCAGGTCCAGCACCTGCCGGGGGCGGCTCGGCAGCTCACCCAGCACCTGCCGGGCCTGGGCATAGGACACCGGCCAGTAGAAGAGCAGGTAGGCGCCGAGCAGGCGCGGGTCGTCCATGTAGCGCGCGCCGGCCAGCTGCCGCTCCCGGGTGAGGCCCAGGGACAGCTGCCGGACGCCTGCGGCCACCTCCTTCACCTCCTGGGGGGTGAGGCGCGTCTCCGGCCCTTCGCCCCTGCCGCGCGAGGCGCGCCACACGGCGATGAGCCTCGGCATCCACCGCTCCAGGTCCTTGCTGTACGCGTTGCTCATCCGACCAGGCTTTCCACTCTGTGGGGCCGCCTTCCGGGGGCGGCCTCGTCAACCCGTTGTCATTCCGCCAAGGCTTCAACTCCGCCGTCGCCACCCGGGGGCGACCGCGTTAAACCCTTGTCGCACATGATTTCCGTCCACGGACTGCGCAAGCACTACAAAGTCCACAAGCGCCCGCCGGGCCTCAAGGCGGCCCTTCGCTCGCTCGTCCACCGCAGCTACACCACGGTCAAGGCCGTGGATGGCATCTCTTTCGACATCCGCCCCGGCGAGCGCGTGGGCTTCCTGGGCCCCAACGGCGCCGGCAAGACGACGACGCTCAAGGTCCTCGCCGGGCTCCTGCACCCCTCGGAAGGGGAGGTGTCGGTGGATGGCCACACGCCGCGCCTGCGGGAGGAGGCCTTCCTCAAGAAGATCATGCTGGTCATGGGGCAGAAGCAGCAGCTCCTGTGGGATTTGCCGCCGGCGGAGACGTTCGAGCTCAACCGGGCCATCTACGACGTGCCCGCCGCCCAGTACAAGCAGACGATGGACGAGCTGGTGGGGCTGCTGGAGATTGGCGACCTCATCTCCAAGCCCACCCGGCAGCTGTCGCTGGGCGAGCGGATGAAGTGCGAGCTGGCCGCGGCCCTCATCCACCGGCCCCGCGTGCTGTTCCTGGACGAGCCCACCATCGGCCTGGACGTGTCCATGCAGGCCACCATGCGGACGTTCATCAAGGACTACAACGAGAAGTACGGCGCCACGCTCATCCTCACCAGCCACTACATGGACGACGTGGCGGCGCTGTGCCCCCGGGTCATCGTCATCGACAAGGGGCTGCTGTCCTATGACGGCAGCCTGGACGCGCTGGTGCAGCGGGTGCGGCCGGAGAAGCGCGTGGTGCTGCGACTGGCGGGCGTGGTGGACGCCGCGCGCCTGGCGCCCCTGGGCAAGGTGGTGAAGCACGAGGCGGGCACCGCGGTGCTGCAGCTGCGGCAGGAGGACGTCAACGCCACCATCTCCCGCGCGCTGGCGGAGCTGCCGGTGACGGACCTCACGGTGGAGAACGCGCCGCTGGAGGAGGTCATGAGCGAGCTGTTCGCGGAGACCAAGGCCCGGCGCGCGTCGGTGGCCGCCGTGGACGCGCTGCAGAAGGAGTCGGTGCCGGCATGAGCGTCCGCAACACGCTGCGCGCCATGCCCACCCTGCTGCGCGTGGGCTTCGCCGAGGCGGTGGCCTACCGGGCGGAGATGCTCATCTGGGTGCTGTCCACCACCATGCCGCTGGTCAACATGGTGCTGTGGATGGCGGTGGCGCGGGGCGCGCCGGTGGGCCGCTTCGGCCAGGCGGACTTCGTGGGCTACTTCCTGGCCACCTTCGCGGTGCGCCAGCTCACCAGCTCCTGGGCCGCGTGGCTCATCAACTGGGAGGTGCGGCAGGGCACGCTGGCCATGCGCCTCTTGCGCCCCATCTCCCCGCTGTGGGCCTACGCGGCGGAGAACGTGGCGGGCTTCCCCATGCGCCTGATTGTCGCGGTGCCCGTCATGGTGCTCAGCGTGGTGCTGGTGGGGGACAAGGCCCTGCCGCAGCAGGCGTGGCAGTGGGCCTTCTTCGTCCTGGCGGTGCTGGGCGGGTGGGCCATCTCCTTCCTGGCCAACGTCACCATCGGCGCGCTCAGCTTCTTCCTGGGCAGCAGCCAGAAGGTGATGGAGGTGTGGCTGGTCCTCTACTTCGTCTGCTCCGGGTACATGTACCCGGTGGAGCTCTTGCCCCCCACGCTGCGCACCGTCATCGACTGGCTGCCCTTCCGCTACCAGATTGGCCTGCCGGTGGAGCTGATGACGGGCGCGCACGGCTGGCGCGAGGCGCTGTGGCTCCTGGGCGCGCAGTGGGCCTGGGTGGCCCTCCTGGGCGTGCTCATGGTTGTCGTGTGGAAGCAGGGCGTGAAGCGCTTCGCGGCGTTCGGAGGGTAGGGGCATGGTGCGGCGCTACCTCAGACTGCTGGGCATCCAGCTCAAGGCGTCCGGCCTGCTGGCGCTCCAGTACCGGGCGGACTTCTTCACCGAGGGGCTGACGTCCCTCTTCTGGACCTTCACCGCGCTGGCGCCGCTGTTCGTCGTGTACGGCGAGCGGCCGGTGGTGGAGGGGTGGGGCTTCGGCGAGGCGCTGCTGGTGGTGGGCTGGTTCACGCTGCTGCAGGGCATCCTCGAGGGCGCCATCAACCCCAGCCTCACCGGCGTGGTGGAGCACATCCGCAAGGGCACGCTGGACTTCGTGCTGCTCAAGCCCGCGGACGCGCAGTTCCTGGTGTCGACCCAGCGCTTCCTGCCCTGGCGCGCCTTCAACGTGCTCACCGGCCTGGGGCTGTTCGTCTACGCCTTCGCGCAGCTGGGGCGCGGGCCGTCCCTGCCGGGGCTGCTGTCGTCGGTGCTGCTGCTGTGCACCAGCACGCTGCTGCTCTACTCGCTGTGGATATTGACGGTGAGCGCGGCCTTCTTCGTCGTGCGCGTGGACAACCTCACCCACCTCTTCACGTCCATCTTCGACTTCGCCCGCTGGCCGTCGTCCGTGTTCCAGGGCGTGGCGAAGGGCGCGCTGACGCTCGTCTTCACGTACGTCATCCCCCTGGCGCTGATGACCACCTTCCCCGCCGAAGCCATGCTGGGGCGTCTTGCCCCCGCGTCCCTCGTCGGCGCGGTGGTGGGCTCGGTGGCCTTCGCCTGGGTGGCGCGGCGCGTGTGGCTGCGCTCCATCGGCCACTACACCTCCGCCAGCAGCTAGCGGGTGTGACACTCGCCTGCTCTCCATGGGGTGGGTAGAGGCAACCCCACCTGCCGAAAAGTGTTCACTTTCGGCTGGTGGCATGGCCTCGGGTCCACCGCCTGGGGTAAAGGCCGGGAGAGCGCGGGCCCCCGCCCGTGCTCCAACCCCCCAAGCCGCAAAGAGGACTCCCAATCCATGAATGCACCTGTTGGGTTCGGCCGCCTGGCCGCGCTCGTGCTGACGCTCGCCATGGCGGGATGCTCACACGAGGATTTTGCAGATGAGTTGAATGTCGAGTCCCACGCAGTGGCGCTGGGCTCGGGCTCCAGTTGGTCGAGCGCGGGGAGCATGGCGGCCCAGCGCGCGGACCATGCGGCGGTGCTGCTGCGCTCGGGCGCGGTGCTGGTGACGGGCGGTCAGTCCTCCCAGGGCGCGGAGCTGTACGACGTGAAGCTGGGGCGCTGGTCCAGCGCGGGCGCCATGGTCGTCGCGCGCCAGCGCCACACCGCGACGCTGCTGCCCTCCGGCAAGGTGCTCGTCGTCGGCGGCGACTTCGGCGCGGCCACCACCGGCACGGCGGAGCTGTATGACCCGGCCACCGGAGTGTGGGCCTCCACCGGCAGCCTGGACCGGCTGCGCTCCGGCCACACCGCGACGCTGCTGCCTTCCGGGAAGGTGCTGGTGGTGGGCGGCGACAGTGGAGCGGGCGTGGGGCTGGCGACGGCCCGGCTCTACGACGCGGCCACCGGGGCGTGGACGGAGACGGGCGCCATGGCCACGGCGCGCGTCGGCCACACCGCGACGCTGCTGCCTTCCGGGAAGGTGCTGGTGACGGGCGGCCGCAATGGCCCGCAGGGCAGCTTCCTGCGGACCGCGGAGCTGTATGACCCGGCCACGGGGCTGTGGGCTCCCGCGCGTGTCATGGGCAGCGTGCGCTCCGGCCACTCGGCCACGCTGCTGCTGTCCGGCAAGGTGCTGGTGGCCGGCGGCATGAATGGCATCAACGCGACGCGCGGCTCGGAGCTGTATGACCCGGCCACGGACGCGTGGACCCCCACCTCCAACCTGCTTCCCAGCGAGCGGGCGCTGCACACCGCCACGCTGCTGCACTCGGGCGAGGTGCTCGTCGCCGGTGGCACCGACGGCAGCGACCCGTACCTCGAGACGGCGGTGCTGTATGACCCGCCGAGCGACAGGTGGTTCGCCAAGCCGTCCATGAGCATGAGCCGGCTGGGCCACACCGCCACGCTGCTGAACACGGGCGAGGTGCTCGTCGCGGGTGGCAGCCCGGATGGCGGCGTGCAGCGCTCCAGCTCGACCGAGCGCTACATGCCCACCGCGCCGCCGTGGGCGCCCGCGGACTCCCTGGATGCACCGCGCTACCACCACACCACGACGGTGCTCGAGTCCGGCGTGGTGCTGGCGGCCGGTGGCACCGCCACCGGCACCGCCGCGCTCACGTCCGTCGAGCGCTACGACGCGCACGTGGGCAACTGGGTGGCGGCGGGCTCGCTCGCCACGGCCCGCTTCCTCCACACGGCCACCGAGCTGCCGTCCCTCAATGGGGCCCCGCGCAAGGTGCTGGTGGTGGGGGGCCAGGGCAGCTCCTCCCTCTTCCACGCCACGTCGGAGGTGTATGACCCGGCCACCAGCCAGTCGACCCTGACGACGAGCGGGCTGGCCACGCCGCGCTCGCGCCACACCGCCACGCTGCTGCCCACGGGACAGGTGCTGGTGGTGGGCGGACGGAGCGGCAGCAGCTTCAGCAGCATCCTCGCCACCGCCGAGCTGTATGACCCGAGCTCGAGCGTCACCCCGTGGCGCGCCGCTCCGTCCATGAGCCGGCGCCGCCTGTACCACACGGCCACGCTGCTGCCGTCCGGGCAGGTACTGGTGGTGGGCGGCACCACCCCGGAGGGGGACACCAACACGGTGGAGCTGTTCGACCCTGTCCGGAACGAGTGGGTCGGAAAGCGGGCCATGTCCGTCACCCGCTACGGGCACACGGCGGTGCTGCTGTCCTCGGGCCGCGTGCTGGTGGCGGGCGGCTGGGGCGCGCGCGGCGCGCTCTCCAGCGCCGAGGTCTATGACCCGGCCACCGACACGTGGACCTCCGTGGCCCCCATGTCCATCACCCGCTACGTGCCCATGGCCGTGCCGCTGGCCAACAACCGCGTGCTGGTGCTGGGCGGGGATGGTGGCAGTGGCGTCGGCCTGCTGGACACCGCCGAGGTGTTCGACCTGAACACCGGCATGTGGACCTCCGCGGGAGCGCTGCCCGCCGCCGTGTCGAACGCGGGCGTGGCGCAGCTGCCCGGCACGGGCGCCGGCGCGCACGTGCTCGTCACCGGCGGCCTGGGTGCCAGCGGCTCCCTGGCCACCACGGAGCTGTACACCCCCGCGCCCTGAGCGCGCGGCCGTACCTCATGCGCTCCGCTCCGGTGTCACCAGGCACCGGAGCGGGGTGCGGAAATACCCGGCTGACTCAAATGTCAACAAAGTGAGGGCCGTCTGCCTTTTCCGGGTTGTGGCTGCAGTACCGTTCGCGCCTTCCCCCCAGCGGTAGAGCGAAGGAGCGAGCGATGAAGAGGCTTCATGCAGTCCTCGTGGCGGTGGTGTTCGCCGGAGTGTTTGGAGTCGGTCCCGAGGCCCGAGCGGGCGCGGCGAGGACGACGTATCCCGTGGTGTTCGCGCATGGCATGGCCGGGTTCGACGACATCCTCGGCTACGACTACTGGGGCGACGACTACGGCATGTTCGTGGGAGACGCGTGTGACGCGCTCTTCGAGACGGACTGCAACGAGGACATCGACGCGGGGCAGCGGTCCTTCGTGGCGCAGGTCGCCCCGTTCCAGTCCTCGGAGGTGCGCGGGCTGGACCTGGCCAACGACATCGAGGGCTTCATGGCCACCGCGGGCGTGTCGAAGGTGAACCTCATCGGCCACTCGCAGGGTGGCATCGACGCGCGCAAGGCCGCGCGGGTGCTGCGCGAGCGGCGGGGTGTCACGTCGGTGGCGGTGCTGGTGAGCGTGTCCTCGCCGCACCGGGGCTCGCCGGTGGCCAAGTACATCCTGGACCTGAAGCCGGGCGTCTCCAGCGTCATCGCCGCGCTGGCGGAGTATTACGGCGACGTCGTCTACCGGCCGGGCAATGACGCGTTCGCGGGCGCCAAGCAGCTCGTCTACAACGACTACTCCGCCACGGACGGCGTCACCACGGGGATGAAGGCGTTCAACGACAAGTACCCGGTGAGCAGCACCTACGCCGGCCGCTACGTGTCGCTCATCACCGCGCAGAACGGCGTCAATGTGAATCCCGCGCTGTACCTGCTGAGCGAGTTCTTCTTCGACATCGACGGGGACGGCGCCTGTGCGGGTGACGGAGACAACGACGGCGCGGGCGGCTGCGGCGACGGCGTGCGCAACGAGGCGGACGACGACGGGCTGGTGGGCATCAACTCGCAGCAGATGGGCTACCGGCTGCGCTACAGCGAGTCCACCTTCGGCTTCGACTCGGTGACGAACGACGCCATCGCCCCGGTGACGAGCCTCAACGCGCCGACCAGCGCGCAGCTGACGTCCACCTCCAGCGTCATCTCCCAGGACCACCTGGACGTGGTGGGCGTGGGCCCGGACACCTTCGACGAGCCGGAGTTCTACGCCGCCATCTTCCAGTACATCGCGACGTACGACTGAGCCACAGCCACGGCCGCTCCAGCCTCAGGCATGGGGCTGGGGCGCCTGGGCCTCCTCGGCCTCCACGCCGTAGTACGCGAGGCACTCCACCTCGCGGCCGCGCACCACGCGCCTGCCGTCGAGCGGGCCGCCGTGCGCGGTGACGACGGTGCACTGGCCCTCGTCGTCGTCCTTGTCGAAGTAGAGGACCACCCAGTCGTGCGTGGCCTCCTGCTGGTGCGCCAGCGCCGTGTTGGAGAAGAGCGCCCGGATGCTCCACCCGTCCAGCTTGCGGCGCAGCACCGGCAGCCACGCCTCGCCTGACGGGTTGAAGCGGCGCGGTGCAATCTTCCGCAGCTCTCCGGCCGCCGCGCGCCGGCGGTACTCCTCGTCCATCTGGAGCAGCAGGGCCAGCTCGGGCTGCGGCTCCTCGGACCGGGCCTCCTGCTTGCGCGCCAGGCCCCGCCGGTTGCGTCCGAGCCGCGCCGCGAGCAGCTCGCGCACCTGCTGCCCGCGCCGGGGCCCGAAGCCCTCCACGTCCTCCAGGCTCCCGTCGTGCGCCGCCTGCTCCAGCTCCTCCAGCGTCCCCACGCCCAGCTCCTGGTGGATGCGCCGCGCCAGCTCCGGACCGATGCCGGGCACGCTGGCGAGCAGCTGCTCGGGCGAGGCCTCGGTCTCCAGCCGGTGCAGCAGGCCGAGCTGCCCCGTGCGCACCCACTCCGCCACCGCCGCCGCGATGCTCTTGCCCACGCCGGGCAGCTTGCGCAGCCCCGCCTCACCGTCCGCCGCGAGCAGCTCCACCACGGGCTGGGGCCAGCTGGCGATGGCGTTTGCCGCCTTCCGGTACGCACTCACCCGGAACGGCATGGCGTCCTGCCCTTCCAGCAGGTCCGCCACCCGCTCCAGCATGTCGGCGACGTCGATGTTGTCCTTCCACTCCGTGCCCATGGCTACTCAAAAGGTAGGGCGGCGGGAGGGTGACGTCTACCCGCGCTCCCCGGGCGAGGGACATGACGCTTCCTCCCTTGCTGTCCGGGGGTGGGATTCCCAACGCGGCTTTGCAGCGCGTAGCGTGAAGCCCGATGCGAAGCGAGGAAGCCATCTCGGAAGTCGTACGCGCGGAGCCGGGGGCCGCGCAGGAGGGCTCGGACACGGCGCCCCGGGGGCTCGTGCTCCGGGACTTCGTCATGTCGGTGCTGGCCCTGGCCAGCCTGGGCCCCATCCTCTACGTGGAGATGGAGGGCCTGCAGTGGCCGGACGCGCGCTTCCGGCTGCTCGCGGCCATCGACCTGGGCTTCGTGCTCGTCTTCCTCGGCGACTTCCTCTGGGGGCTGGGCCGGGCGAAGGAGCGCGCAGCGTACCTGCGCCGCCACTGGTACGAGCTGCCGGGCCTGGTGCCCCTGTACGCGGAGGCGTTCAGCCTGCTGCGGGCCGCGCAGCTGCTGCGCCTCGCCCGCGTGCTGCGCCTGCTGCGGCTGGTGGGGGCGTACCGCCGGTTCCGCTCGCTCGCCGTGCTGGACGCGCTCTTCAACCGCTACAAGCTGGGCCACATGCTCCTCATCGCCTCCACGGTGGTGCTGGGCATGGCGAGCGTGGTGTGGATGCTGGAGCGCGACACCAACCCCAGCCTGTCCCAGTTTCCGGACGCGCTCTGGTGGGCCGTCGTCACCGCCACCACCGTGGGCTACGGCGACATCACCCCGCACACGGGCCTGGCGCGCATCTGTGCCACGGTGCTGATGCTGATGGGCATCGGCCTCATCGGCATGGTGGCCTCCAGCCTGAGCAACGCGCTGCTGTCGGCGGACCAGGAGACGGGCACGGCCACGCCCGCTCCCAGCCTCGCCTCCGAGCTGGAGCGGCTGGCCGCCCTGCGCGAGCGCGGCCACCTCACCGAGGCGGAGTTCACCGCCGCCAAGGGCAAGCTGCTCGGCTAGCGGCCGGTCTCCGAGGCGACGATGGCGTCCGCCTCGATTTCCACCAGCATCTCCGGGGAGATGAGGCGGCTGACCTCCACCATGGACGTGGCGGGGCGGATGTCCGCGAAGAACTCGCCGTGGGCGCGGCCAATCTCCTCCCAGCGCTGGATGTCGGTGACGTACATCCGGGTGCGCACCACGTCCTTCAGGCTGGCGCCCAGGGCCTCCAGGGCGGACTGGATGTTCTTCAGCGTCTGCACCGTCTGCCGGTAGGCGTCACCGGCGCCCACGACGTTGCCCGAGGCGTCCGTCGCCGTGGTGCCGGAGACGGTGACGAAGGGGCCCACGCGCACGGCGCGCGAGTAGCCCACGACAGGCTCCCAGGGGGTTCCAGTGGAGTGGTGGGTGCGCTGCATGGTGACCTCCGAGGGCGGGTTTGGAGCGCCAGAGGGCTTAACCGGGAGGCGGCCTGACCGCCAGTCGCTGCTTGCGGGCTGCAAGGAAAGACCACCCGTGATAGTTGGCCCGGGGTCATGACGAATGAGCTCCAGAGGGAGGTCGCCCGGCGGCGCACCTTCGCCATCATCTCCCACCCCGACGCGGGCAAGACCACGCTCACGGAGAAGCTGCTCCTCTACGGAGGCGCCATCCACCTGGCCGGCAGCGTGAAGGCCAAGAAGGCGCGGCGGCACGCGACGAGCGACTGGATGGAGCTGGAGAAGGAGCGCGGCATCTCCGTCACCTCGTCCGTGCTCCAGTTCGTCTACCGCGACCATGCGGTGAACCTGCTGGACACCCCGGGCCACCAGGACTTCTCCGAGGACACCTACCGCACGCTGGCCGCGGCCGACGCGGCGGTGATGCTCATCGACGCGGCCAAGGGCGTGGAGCCGCAGACCAAGAAGCTCTTCAAGGTCTGCCGCCTGCGTGGCATCCCCATCTTCACCTTCGTCAACAAGCTGGACCGGTACGGCCGCGAGCCGCTGGAGCTGATGAACGAGCTGGAGCAGGTGCTCGGCATCCGCTCCTACCCGATGAACTGGCCCATCGGCATGGGCCCCGAGTTCCGCGGCGTCTATGACCGGCAGGCCCGCGTCGTCCACCTCTTCGCCGCCGAGGGCACCCACGGCGAGTCCGAGGTCGCGGAGCGCTCCGTCTCCATCGACTCGGACGAAATCAAGTCCGTCCTCTCCGAGTCGGAGCTGGCCAAGCTGAACGAGGACATCGAGCTGCTGGACATCGGCGGCGACGAGTTCACCCGCGAGAAGTGCGACACCGGGCAGCTGACGCCCATGTTCTTCGGCAGCGCCATGACGAACTTCGGCGTGCGCCCGTTCCTGGACGCCTTCCTGGACCTGGCGCCCGCGCCCACGCCGCGCCAGACGACGCTGGGCGTCCGCGAGCCGACGAACCCGAAGTTCGCGGGCTTCGTCTTCAAGATTCAAGCGAACATGGACCCGGCGCACCGCGACCGCATCGCCTTCATGCGCGTGGTGAGCGGCCGCTACGTGAAGGGCATGAGCGCCTTCCACTCGCGGCTGGGCAAGGAAGTGCGCCTGGCCAAGCCGAGCCAGTTCATGGCCGCCGAGCGCACGGCGATTGAGGACGCGTGGCCCGGGGACGTCATCGGCCTGTTCGACCCGGGGCAGTACCGCATCGGCGACACGCTGGCCGAGGGTGGCACCGACATCGTGTTCGAGGGCGTGCCGCGCTTCAGCCCGGAGTTCTTCGCCGTGGTGCGCTCCAAGGACCCGCTGCGCCGCAAGCAGATGGAGAAGGGCCTGGAGCAGCTCTCCGAGGAGGGCACGGTGCAGATCTTCCAGCAGCTGCAGATGGGCATGAAGGACCCCATCGTCGGCGTGGTGGGCGCGCTCCAGTTCGAGGTGCTGCAGTACCGCCTGGAGCACGAGTACGGGGCGAAGATTGCCCTGGACCGGCTGCCCTTCAGCCACGCGCGCTGGGTGGTGGGGGCCAACTTCGACCCCAAGTCCTTCGACTGGGAGGGCAACCGCCAGACGGTGCAGGACCGCGACGGCCTGCCGCTGGTCCTCTTCCGCGACGACTGGGCGCTCCAGCACGCCGAGGACAAGCACCCGGAGCTGAAGTTCGTCTCCGAGGCGCCCATGCTCCGCACCGGCGCCGAGGCGGCCACCGGCTCGTAGGCCGCCGTCGCACGCGCGACTGTGGCGCCTTACTTGTAGGGCGCCACGGTGCCGCCGCGGAACGCGGAGTCGCGCAGCACCAGGCCTTCCTTGTAGAGGCGCGCGGCCTTGGGGCCGACGAAGAAGCCCTTGGGGTCACCCTTGCGGTAGGTCTTCTTCACGAACTCCTCAATCTCCAGGAACAGGAGCCGGAACCTGTCCGGCGCCGCATTCTTGCGGCCCGTCTGCGCGGTGATGTCCAGCTCGGCCCAGAACTGGCCGCTGAGCAGCTCGCCCTCTTCGTTGGTGCGCGAGCGCTCCATGAAGATGACGGGGGAGCGCACCTCGTCGATGCGCCAGTACCCCTTGTCGGGCCCGCGCTTCACCTTGTCGACGATGGCGGGCCCCAGCTCCGAGGCCACCATGTAGAGGTCCTCGGGGGGCAGCCTGGGGATGTTCTCCATGCTGGCGCGGAAGGTCTTCCAGTCCTCGGGGACGCGCCGCGGGTAGACCTCCAGCGTGAAGCGCTCCAGGAAGCGGAAGAAGGCGACTTCGTCGTCGGGGGACATGAAGAACTGAAGGACGTTGGCCATCGCGCAGCCCTCATACCCCCGAGTGCGTCTTTCGCGAAAGCCCGGCGCGAAGCGCGCTAAGAATCCCCGGTATGGATACCTGGCTGCTCTCCCGGATGCAGGAGCTTCGCGACCTCCAAGGACTCATCGGCCTGGCCACGTGGGACCAGGAGACATACCTGCCGTCCAAGGCGGGCCCCGCTCGCGCCCACCAGCTGTCCACGCTCCAGGGGCTGCACCACGAGCGCCTGGTGGACCCCCGGCTGGGCGAGGCCCTGGCGAAGGCGGCCTCGCAGGACTCCCTCTCCGAGGACGAGCGCGCCATGGTGCGCGTGCTCTCCCGCGAGCGGGAGCGCGAGGTGCGCGTGCCTTCCGCGCTGGTGAAGGCCCTGGCCGAGGCCCAGAGCCGGGCCCTCCATGCGTGGCGCGAGGCCCGCAAGGAGCGCCGCTTCGCCGTCTTCCAGCCCGCGCTGCAGCGGCTGCTGGCGCTGCGCCGCGAGCAGGCGGACGCCTACGGCCACGGCGGCGAGCGCTACGACGCGCTGCTGGAGGGCCACGAGCCCGGCATGCGCGTGGAGCGCCTCACCCCGGTGCTGGCCGCGCTGCGCGAGCACCTCATCCCCATGGTGGCGAAGCTCGCCGCCGCGCCCGCCCGCCCGGTGCCGCGCCTCTTCGAGGGGCGCCACTACGACAAGGACGCGCAGTGGGCCTTCACCCTGCGGCTGCTCAAGGACATCGGCTTCGACCTGGAGGCCGGCCGGCAGGACCTCAGCATCCACCCCTTCACGGGGGGCACGCACCCGCAGGACGTGCGCCTCACCACGCACCTGGACGAGTCCAGCCCGCTGCCCGCCATCTTCAGCACCATCCACGAGGCGGGGCACGGCCTGTACGAGCAGGGCTTCTCACCCGAGCACTACCGCACGCCCCTGGCCAACGCGCCCTCCATGGGCCTGCACGAGTCCCAGTCGCGGCTCTGGGAGAACATCATCGGCAGGAGCCGGCCCTTCTGGGAGCACTACTTCCCCGCGCTGCGCTCCGCCTTCCCGCAGGCGCTGTCCGGCGTGGAGCTGGACGGCTTCCACGCGGCCGTCAACGAGGTGCGCCCCTCGCTCATCCGCATCGAGTCGGACGAGGTGACGTACAACCTGCACATCGCCCTGCGCTACGAGCTGGAGCTGCTGCTGGTGCGCGACGAGCTGCCCCTGGCGGACCTGCCCGCCGCGTGGAACGCGCGCATGGAGAAGTACCTGGGAGTGACGCCGCCGGATGACGCGCGCGGCGTGCTCCAGGACATCCACTGGGCCTGGGGCGAGCTGGGCTACTTCCCCACGTACTCGCTGGGCAACCTCTACGCGGCGTCGCTCCACCGCGCCGCGGAGCGCGCCATCCCGGACCTGTCCGGCCACCTGCGCCGGGGCGAGCTGCTGCCGCTGCGCGACTGGCTGCGCACGCACGTCCACAGCCAGGGCTTCCGCCTGCCCGCGGAGGAGCTGGTGCGCGCGGTGACGGGCCATGGCCTCACCGACACGGACTTCCTGGCCTACCTGAAGGAGAAGTACGGCGCGCTCTACGGCGTGTCGCTGTAGGGGCTGGCGGCCCGGGTAGACAGGGCCCGGGTGTCAGAAGGAGAACAGCAGGGGGCGGCACGCGCGGGCCAGCTGCAGCGCGTCCCGCGCCAGCGCGTACGAGTCCGGGTCCTCCGCGTCCAGCCACGCGGTGCGGGCCACGCGGTTGCCCAGCTCGAAGCACAGGCTGGCGGTGCGGCGGGCCAGCCGGCTCTCCTTGCGCAGCGCGCGCACGTTCAGCTCGCACAGCTCGGCACATTGCCGGAGCAGGCGCACCGCCTCACCGCCCACGGACTGTCCGCGAGCCACCATTCGGGCCATGCCCTCTTCGCACGAGGCCTGACACTGGAGGCTCGCGGCGATGCACCGGGACACGTCCGCGCGCCCGCCGTCCATTCTGGCTCCCAGCATTACGAGCACCTCCCGAAGCGGCGACAAAGCTATGCACGCGACGCCGGGCGGCAACCCGAAGTGGGGGGCCCGGGAGGGCATGTTCACCTGTGGGCCCTGCCAACGCCCACCCGGGCACCGTCCGGAGTCGAGACGTACGTGCATGCGCACATCACGGTACCCTCACCGGTGCGCGAGGCGAGGCGAGACGTGTGGAAGGCGCCTTCCCGGGCTCCCTCGTGGCGATCAGCGGCGGTGCGTCAGTAGCGGCCCAGGAAGCGCTCCAGCCCGGGGCGCAGCGCGGCGCGCTGGGCGATGCACAGGTCCACGCGCTCCAGCGACTGCGCCAGCACGCGCTCGCCTCCCTCAATCTGCCGCGTGTAGGGGCTGAAGAAGTCCAGCGCCTGCTGGCGGTGCGCTGCGTCGCAGAAGGAGCCACCGGTGGCGAGCAGCCACGTGGCGGTGTCGCGCGGCAGTCGCTTGCGCAAGGGCTCGAAGTGCTCGCGGACGAAGTCGAAGGCCACCGAGCGCGTGGGCACCGTGGAGAGCTGGCCGAAGAGGACGGGCAGCGCCTCGCGTGCGTCCACCTCCGGGGCCAGCAGCAGCTCCAGGCTGGAGCGCGCGAGCGCGGTGTCCTGGAACGCGCCCAGGGCGCTGAAGAGGAGCTGGCGCTCGCGGCTCTCGGTGGTGGTGCGCAGGGCCTCCCGCAGCCGCTGGTGCAGGGTGGCGTCGCCTCCGGCGGCGGCGGTGTTGAGCACGGCCCAGGCCTCGTCCGAGCTCAGACTGCCCCGGTCCTCCAGCCAGCGCAGGGCCAGCTTCCGGGCCTCGGCACGCAGGGCGGAGTCCTCGCCCACGTTGGCCACCATCCACACCACCAGGGGGCGCAGCATGCCCTGCTCCTCGCGCTCGCCGGGGCGCGCCACGAAGCCCAGGCGCCGCGCCAGCCCGCCGAAGAGGCCGCGCACGAAGCGCGCACGCTGGGGACGCAGCGTGTCCGGGACGAAGTCGTCGCGCACGCCGCCCACCACGTCCGCCGCGCCGGCCACGAGGTCGGGGTCGTCCGGGCGCAGCAGCCGCGTCGTCAACGACAGGGCCTGGGCCACGTCCAGGTCCCCGCTGGCCACCAGCGCCTGGGCGTCGTCCATCAGCACGAGCCGCTCGGAGACCTCCAGCCCCTTGCCGCCCTGCCGCTCCAGCCGCGCCAGCCCGTCCCCGCGAGGCAGGGCGTGGTAGTAGCCGCGTGCCTCCGCGTTGGGGTGCACCTGGTCGGGGCAGCCCTTCGCGCCCTCCAGCACCAGCGTGCCGGTGGACCCGGTGAGCATGGTGCAGGCGCGGCCCTCCTTCCCTCGGGCCACGTAGCGCACGCACACGGGGACGTGCCAGGGGCGCGCATCCGCGGCGGAGCCCGGTGAGCCCAGCGGCAGGTAGCGCCGCTGCTCCAGCGCGAGCCGGGGCGGCGCGTCCGCGGGGCACTGCAGCTCCATGGCGACGCGCGGCACGCCGGGCCGGTCCAGGAAGGTGGAGAAGGCGGGCGCCACGTCGCGGCCCGCGGCGGCGGAGAGGGCCTGGAAGAAGGCCGCGGTGGTGGCGGTGCCGCGCGCGTGCGCGTCCAGGTAGCGGCGCACGCCCTGCTGGAAGGCGTCCGGGCCCACCCAGGCCTCGAACATGGCCAGCACCGCGGCGCCCTTGTTGTAGGTGATGCCGTCGAAGGCGGCATCGATGTCGCCGGGGGACTCGATGGGCTGGCGGATGGCGCGCGCGCTGACCAGCCGGTCCTCCTTCAGGGCCTGGCCTCGCGCCTCCACGCGGCGCACGTCCCAGCGCCACGCGGGCCTCCACTTCGTCACCACTTTGTAGGAGAGCCAGTCCGCGAAGGACTCGTTGAGCCACAGGTCGTCCCACCACCCGAGGGTGACGAGGTTGCCGAACCACTGGTGCGCCAGCTCGTGGGCCTGCGTCTGGGCGAAGAAGCGCTGGCGCCACGAGGAGTCGCCCTCCACCGGGCCCAGCATGAGCTGCGCGCCGAAGGTGATGAGGCCCGGGTGCTCCATGGCGCCGCCCTGCGAGCCGGCCATGGCCAGCACGTCCAGCTTCGCGAAGGGGTAGGGCGTGCCGAACCATGCCTCCAGCTCCTCCAGCAGCGGTGGCGTGACTCGCGCGGCCCAGGCGGCCTCGGCGGCGCGGCCATGGGGCACCAGCATGCGCACTGGCACGCGGTTGCGGCCCGCGGTGCCCGCGTCCACCACCTCGAAGGGGCCCACCGCGAAGGCGACGAGGTACGAGGGCAGGGGCGGCGTCGGCTGGAAGCGCACCGTCTTCCAGCCGTCCGCGCCGCGCTCCTCCGCGTCCACCGGCGCGTTGGAGAAGGCGCCATCCTCCGCGCGCACGCGCAGGGTGAGCTGCCAGGGAATCTTGAAGGAGGGCTCGTCGAAGCAGGGGAAGGCGCGCCGTGCGTACAGCGCCTGGAACTGCGTCATCGCGTACCAGCGCCCCGCCTCCTGCTCGCGGAAGACGCCGGAGTTCTCCTGCGCGCGGGCCAGGCCCGTGTACTCCACCCGCAGCGTGACGGTGCCGGGGCCCAGGGGCTTCGGTGGCACGAAGGCGATGAGACCCGACAGGGGCAGCGCCATCGCCTGGATGCGCGTGCCGTCCACGAGGAAGGTGGCGTCCTTCACGGTGAGCTCCTCGCCGTGCAGCCACAGCTGCCGCGTGGCCTCGGTCAGGGTGAGCTCGATTTCGGCCGTGCCTCGGAATGCCTCCTGGCGCGGGTCCAGCTCCAACGTCACCGTCTGGCGGAGGGGCCGGATGCGCGCATCCAGGCGCAGGCCCGGGGGCGTGAGGAGGCTGGAGCCCTCGTCCTCGGAAGGGGGCGCTTCAGGGGCCGGGGCAACGGGAGGCGCGGGAGGGGGCTGCTCCCGCCGCGTGGCCGTGCAGCCCGAGAGGGTGAGCACCAGCAGTGCCGCGCCGAGGTATCCGAGCCGCATCGAGAAGGCCTCCACTCGCGAGCCCCACCGCCTCGCGCGAGCGGCCATTTCATCACCGGCGCTCGCGCCGCGATAGCGCCTCGCGCTGGGCCCACCCATGACGCGGTGGGCAGGGGAAGGCGTGTCGCTCCGCGGCGCGACGGCGGCTGCCCGGCTCAGCCGTTGAGCACGGGGAAGGGTGCGAGCACGTCGATGAGCGCCTGCCCATAGAGCTGCAGGCGCTTGTCCCCGAACCACGGCACCTGGGCCAGCTCGTCCAGGCTCTTCGGCGGCGTGCTGGCGAGCATCTCCAGGACGGGGTTGGGCAGCACCACGCTGGGCGTCACCTTGCGCTCGGTGGCCTTCTCGACGCGGAACTGCTTGAGGGCGTCCTCGCGCTTGCGGCGATTCACGTCCTTGGGCCCCTTGGCCTCGCGCTCCGGCTCCAGCTCGCCCCGGCGGGACTTCTCCATCAGCTCCTTCACCAGGTTCAGCAGCTCCTCGCCATGCGTCCGGACGAAGGAGCCGCGCACGCCGGCCATGCGCGCCAGCTCGCGAGGGTTGGTGGGCAGCTTCACCGCGATGTCCGCCATGGCCATGTTGGAGAGCATCCGCCCCATGGGGACGTTGTCCTTCTCCGCCCACTCCAGCCGCTTGCGGTGCAGCGCGTGGGCGATGGCGGTGGCCAGCGTCACCTGCGTGGGCGACAGGCCGGCGCGGGGCAGCTTGGGCTTGAAGTCCGCGCCCACGTCCGGCCGCGCCACCGCCTCTTCACACAGGCGCTCGCAGTCCAGCAGCACCTCTTCCAGGATGCCGGCCTCGCGGCACGCCTCGCGGACGTTGCGCCCCAGCTCGGTGAGGTAGCGCACGTCGTTGGCGATGTAGTCGCGCATGCTGGGCGGCAGCGGGCGGATGGAGAAGTCCGACTGCTGGTGCTCCTTGGGCAGCTCCACCCCCAGCCGCTCGCGGGCCACGTCGGCCAGGCCCACCTTGGGCCAGCCCAGCAGGGTGGCTGCCCGGTGGGTGTCGAACAGGCCGTGCACCCGCACGCCTGCTTCGGCGAGGAACTGCAAGTCTCCCTGGGCGGCGTGGAAGTACTTGGTGCGCGCCGGGTCGGCCATCAACGGAGCAAGCAGGCGCGCGTCCACCCCGGGCTGCAGGGTGTCGAAGAGGAAGACTTCAGTGTCGGTGGCCAGCTGGAGGAAGCACAGCCGGGCGCGGAAAGCGTGCATGGAGTCCGCCTCCAGGTCCACCGCCAGCTCGGGCGCTTCCTCGAGCTTGCGCGTGGCGCTCTGCGCCCCGGCGGCATCCACCACGTCCACGGCACCCTGCGGGTAGGTCGGCATCGGGCTGGGCAGGCTAGCGGACCGGGCCGTCCCTTTGAGGTGTTTTTTCCCGGGCCGCCGCTAGGATGGCCACGCCGATGAACGACGTCCAGCGCCTGGAGAAGAGTCTGCTCGGCCACATGGGCCGGGCCATCGCGGACCACCGCCTCATCGAGGAGGGGGACCGCATCATGGTGGGCGTGTCGGGAGGCAAGGACTCCTACACGATGCTCCATCTGCTGCGTGAGCTGCAGCGGCGAGCGCCCGTGAAGTTCGAGTTGCTGGCAGTGAACCTGGACCAGGGCCACCCCGGCTTTCCCGCCGACAAGCTGGAAGCCTACTTCCAGCGGGAGGGGTACGCCTACAAGCTGTTGAAGGAGGACACCTACAGCATCGTCCTGGAGAAGACGCCTCCCGGGAAGACGCAGTGCTCGGTGTGCTCGCGGATGCGTCGCGGCATCCTCTACACGGCGGCGGTGGAGCTGGGCTGCACCAAGATTGCCCTGGGCCACCACCGCGACGACCTCATCCACACGCTGCTGCTCAACCTCTTCTTCGCGGGCTCCATCAAGGCCATGCCGCCGTTGCTCCGAAGTGACGACGGGCGCAACGTGGTCATCCGGCCGCTGTGCTACGCGCCGGAGAAGGACATTGCACGGTTCGCGGAACTGATGCAGTTCCCCATCATCCCGTGCGACTTGTGCGGCACGCAGGAGAACCTCCAGCGCAAGCGGATGCAGCGGCTGATGGAGGACCTGGGCAAGGAGATTCCGAACGTCCGTCAGAGCGTGCTCAACGCGATGATGAACGTGCGGCCGTCACACCTGCTGGACAAGACGCTCAACCCCGACCCGCTCAACGCGCGGGAGGACGGGGTGCCGACGACGACCGAACCCAACGCTACGCAAGGGAGCGCCAGCCCATGGCTCGAGAGCAGGCAGTAAAAGCGCGCAAGGAGCGCAACGGCGCGCTGGTGGAGGCGATGCTGCTGGCCGCGATGGCCGACGGCAAGGTGTCGCAGCGGGAGATGCAGACGCTGCTCAGCCGCGTGCTGGAGCGGCCGGAGTTCGAGGGCACGAAGCCGGAGGAGCTCAACGCGCTGGTGGAGACGAGCGCGGTGCGGCTGGCGGAGGCCCGGGATCTGGAGGACGTGCTGGCCTCGCTGCGGCGCCGGCTGCCGGACCACAAGAACCGGATGCTGGCCTTCGGGCTGGCGGCGGCGGTGGCGCTGGCGGACCAGCGGGCCACGCGCAACGAGCTGGGCCTGCTGAAGACGTTCCAGGCCGCGCTGGGCATCTCCGAGGACGAGGTGGCGCAGATCATCGACGTCATCGAGAACGGCGGCAGCCTGGCGGAGGCGCTGGGTGAGCCGCTCGAGCGGCTGTTCGCGGAAGTCATGGTGCTGGTGAGCGCGGCGGACGGGCGGCTGAAGGAAGCCGAGGCCCGGGCGCTGGTGGAGAGCTTCGCGGCGGACCCCCTCTTCGAGAACGTCAGCCCGGAGCGCGCGCAGAGCTTCGTGAGCGAGTCGGTGGCGGCGCTGGCGGCCGAGGGGCTGCCGCAGCGGCTCCAGGTGCTGGCGCACGGGCTGAATACCCACCCCCAGCGGGTGAAGGCGTTCCGGCTGGCCACGAAGATTGCCCACGCGGGCGGCGAGCCGAGCCTGGCGGAGCAGCGCATCCTGGACATGCTCCAGGCCACCTTCGGTCTGGCCGACGACGAAGTGGCGCGACTGGGCAGGGAGGGGTAGTTAAGGGGGGGTATGACCCTGCAAGTCCCCTCCACGTCGCGACACTCCTTCCGCTTCGGGCTGCCCCCCTCGCTGGGCAATGAGACGGCGCGGGAGCGCGCGGAGCGGCTGGCGGCGTTCCTCCAGCGGGCCCTCGGCAAGCTGGTGGAGGTCAGTGTGGCGCCCAGCTACGAGACGCTCGCCAAGGACCTGCTGTCCGGGCGTGCGGACGCGGCCTGGGCGCCGCCCTTCGTCTGCGCGCGGATGGAGGCGATGGGCGTGCGGGTGGTGGTTCGCGGGGTGCGCCGGGGGATGTCGTCGTACCGCTCCGCCCTGGTGTGCCGGGCGGGCGCGGCGCTGACGGTGGACCGGCTGAAGGGCACCACGGCGTCCTGGGTGGACCGGGATTCGGTGGCGGGCTACCTGCTGCCCACGGCGTACCTCAAGGCGCAGGGGCAGGAGCCCTCGCGGGCCTTCTTCGCGCAGCACTTCACGGGCTCGTACCGGGGCGCGCTGGAGGCGGTGCTGGATGGCAAGGCGGACGTGTCGAGCGTCTTCTGCCCTCCGGCCTCCACGGGGCTGACGTTCGCCACGGGCGTGGAGGACGTGCTGGGCCCCGGGGCGGGGCGGCGCTTCGAGCTGATTGCCTACACGGACGAGTCACCCAATGACGGGGTGCCCGTGGCCATGGGGCTGCCGCCGGAGCTGGTGCAGACGCTGGAGGGCACGCTGCTGGGGCTCCAGGCGTCGCCGGACGGGGCCGCGCTGCTGAAGGACATCTTCAACGCGGACCGCTTCGAGCCGGCGCCGCGCATGGGCTACCGCGCGCTGTACCGCGTGGCGCTGGCGAGCCTGTAGGCGCCCTTCGAGTGGGCTCAGGCGGCTTGTCGCGCCGGGCCCAGGCTCGATGGACTTCGACCGCCTGCCAACGTGCGTCATGCGTGGCCGGCGCCTTTTCATTTTCCTGCTCAAATGCTCAGGGCAGGATTCGCGCATGACCGAGCTCAAGACGTACGAAGGCGGCTGTCACTGCGGCAAGGTGCGGTACGAGGTGAAGCTGGACCTGACCCAGCCGATGATTGCGTGCAACTGCTCCATCTGCGGGAAGACGGGCAGCGTGCTGGGCTTCGTGCCCGTCGACAGCTTCACCCTGCGCTCCGGGGAGCAGAACCTCACGGACTACCAGTTCAACAAGAAGGTCATCCACCACCTGTTCTGCTCGACGTGCGGCGTGCGCTCGTTCGCTCGCGGCACGGGGCCTGACGGCAAGGAGATGCGCGCCATCAACGTGCGCTGCCTCGACAACATCGACCTCGAAAAGCTGAACGTGATGAAGTTCAACGGCCGGGACCGCTAGGACCTCGGGCTCCTCCCGTCAGAGGAGCCGGTCCATTCCGCGTATGACTCCTGTGAACTCGCGCACCCTGCGAATGGCGAGCAGGGTGCCCGCGACGTAGGGGGTCGCCCCGGGGCCCCCGTCATAGGCCAGGGTCAGTCGCTCATCCTGCTGTCCGAAGCGGATCTCCAGGCCGATGGTGTAGCCGGGAAGGCGGACCGAGTGGATGCGGGACTGGTTCACCGCCGCTCCCCGCGCGGCGGCGTCACCCACGGTCTTCTCCACCGGCACTTCGACCTCGGGAGGCCGGACTTCCGAGAGCCGCCACGCCAGCTCTCGGGCCGTCCCGCTCGGGGCGTCCATCTTCCCCGCGTAGGCGCTGTCGATGATTTCCCACGATGGCAGGTGCCGCGCCGCCTCGATGGCGAAGCGCTGGAGCAGTGCGGCGGTGATGGCGAAGTTGCCCACCGCGAGCACGCCCAGCCTGGCGCTCCTGGCCGCCCCATCGATTTCGCGAATGTCCTCGTCGGTCAGTCCCGAGCTGCCAACGACCACGTGTCGGCCTGCACGGACCGCCGCCAGCACGTTGTCCTTCACGGCCGCGGCACTGGTGTAATCGACGAAGACGTCCGAGGGGACGGCCAGCGCCTCTTCGACGGAGCCGCTGATGGTCAGTCGCCCCAGGGGTTCTCCCCGGGCTCGGCGAGCCACCGCCGCCACCAGCTCGAGGTCCTCGGCGGCTTCGATGGCCGCCGCGAGTGGCTGTCCCACCCAACCCGTCACTCCCGCGAGGCAGACGCGAATCATCGAGCCTGAATACCGCGACTCGCACTCTCAGTGGCCGTCACTGCCAGAGATCGGTGCACTGCAGAACAAGGGCATCACGGACCCGCTGCAGAGGCGTACCGGGGCCGTTTGAGGCTGTGCCGGGCGTGGCGCCTATAGTGGGCCATGTCCGTCGAGTCGTCCGTCCACATCGCATCCCCTGACACGGGTCTCCCTGCCTCACCCGAGCCCCTCAGTCCCGAAGAGGCCCACTACCTCGGCTCACGACAGGCCTTCCTGTCCCTGTCCCCGTCGCGTGGCTCCTGGCTGGTTCTGCTTGGCTCGCTGGTGTTCTTCGTGCTCGTGGCGGCGCGTGAGCGCTCGGCCTGGCACGTGGCGCTACTCACGGCGGTGCTGTTCATCCACGAAGCCGGGCACTGGGTGGGCATGCGCATCTTCGGCTTCCGGGATGTGCAGATGTTCTTCATCCCGTTCTTCGGCGCGGCGGTGTCCGGGCGCAACGTGGGCGCGGTGAGCTGGCATGAGGCGCTGGTCCTCCTGCTGGGGCCGCTGCCGGGGATTGTCCTGGGCGCGGTGCTCGGGGCCGTGGGTGTGGCCACCTCCTCGGCGGACCTTGGCGCGGCGGGGTTGCTGTTCCTCGCTGTCAATGGCTTCAACCTGCTGCCGGTGGTGCCGCTGGACGGTGGGCGGCTCTTCCAGGTGTTGCTCTTCAGCCGTCACCGGCACCTGGAGGTCGCCTTCTCGGTCTTCGCGGGGCTGACGATGCTCGCGCTCAGCATCCCTCTGGGATGGGTGATGGGGTTGATGGGGATGTTCACCCTCTTCGGGCTGATGCCCCAGGCACGGCTGCTGCGCGAGGTGCATGCGCTCCGGCGCTCGGGCCTGGGCTTCCCGGCCGAGTCCTCCGCGCTGGATGAGCCCGCCATGCGCGCGCTGTATGCCTCTTCGGCGGCGCTGCTGACCGTCAGCGGCGAGCATGAGCAGCCCGAGGCCGTCTACAAGGAGCGGGCGCGGGCCATGCAGCGCCTCCACGAGCGGGTCCGCCAGCAGCCCCCGACCTGGGGAAGGAGCTTGCTGCTGGCCACGCTCTGGGGCGGCGGCCTGGTGGTGCTCTTCGTGGGCCTGGTGCTCTGCGCGGTCGCGATGAAGGGCTAGCCCGGCCGACACTCCCACTCATGCAGAAGCAGGGCCCCTCAAGCCACGGGAAGGCCGCTGCTTCTGCACGTGCAGAAGCAGGACGCTTGAGTCGCGCTCCCGTTGCGGAGGGGAGAACGGCGGCTGGCCGTCTCATGAATGAGACGATGAGACCAACCGCTGGACGAGTCACCGCCAACGTCGGTTGTAAACAGGCGTAACGACACGCGTCCAGCGCTGGCTCGGCACATGCTCTTCCAGGCTGCGTCGCAATCACGCGGCGCACTTGAGTAGGCAACCATGGAAACCAACAACAGCAGCATCCCTGCTCCCGCGCTCAACCTCTCCCTGGAGCAGGTCCACAAGCGCATCCTGAAACTGGCGGAGCAGGGGCATCGCAACGCGTACCAGATTGGCCGGCTCTACAACTATGTCGTGGACAGCGAACTGGCACAGGAGGGGGGCTTCAAGGACGCCAGGGATTTCTTCAGACAGCGGGTCAATGTGGTCAGCCAGGCAGTGCTGTCGCTGAACGGCGCCGTGGCGCGGGTCTTCACCGAGGAGCTCGCGTTGAAGTACGGGATGCGCAATCTCTATACGTTGTTGGCATATGCGAAGCTGGCGGGCCTGACCGTGGCGCAGGATGAGCCGGGGGCCCTGCCCATCGCCGTGCCCCAGAAGGACGGGACGTTGCTGTCCAAGCCCTTCGCAGACTGCTCCGTGGAGGAGCTGCAGAATGCCATGAAGCACAAGCGGTCACCCCCGGTCCCTCTTCCGGAACAGGACGTGGCCCGCGTGCAGCGCTACCGCGACAACCTGCAGCGGCACTTCGCCGACAGGCTCAGCATTCGTGTGGATGCACGCAATCACCTGGGGGAACTGCTCATCACCCTGCGAGACATTCCGGAGAAGGACATGAGGCGGCTGGGACTGGTCCTGGTGGACGAGTCTGACCTGGCGATTCCTGGGTCGCAGGTCCACGGCTCGGCGCAGAACGAAAACATCCCGTCCCCAGCCTCTTCGGCGCAGGTGCAGGGCGCGGCGAATGACGGCAACGCGAGGGTTCCAGCCCTCTCGGTGGCTCAGGCGGATGATGGGACCGCCGCCTCTGCGGACGTGAAGGGCCAGGGGCCCTCCGCGGGCAGCCCCATGCCTCCCCCGCCTGCAAGGCAGGAGCGGGGCGGGCCGCGCACCGAGAAGCAGGGAATTGGCGGCTTCATCCGACGCATCGCGGGCGCATAGCGCAGTGGCGAGACTGCCGAGCGTTCTCGTTGTCTCGCCCGGCAATCAGCGGACGGCTGGGTGTGTCCCGGGACCGAGGCTGCGCTCGTTGCGTGGCCGACGTGGGCCGTCTCGCTAGCGGAACTCGTCCACGATGAAGACCCCTGCGCGGTAGGAGTCGAGGACGGCGGTCCCGGGCTTGGACTCGGGCCGCTTCCGCAGTTGCCCCAGTCCCAGGCGGGCGACCGCACACAGGGGCATCTTGTTGCCGCCCTTCACCTGCTGGGCCTCGTAGTACCGGATGGGGCTGCTCGATTGATTCGCGTCGATTTGAACCAAAGCAGCTTCGCCGACGAACATACGCAGGTAGTTCATCGCCTCCCTTGCCTTTTCGGAACACTCCTGCGGCCCAGGTGTCCCATCCGGGCGTAGAGCCACGCCGCTTGTCGCAGTGCCTGCGCAACCAGAGGACGCCACGCAGAGGACAGCGCAACCCAGGAACGCGAACTTGGTGGATTGTGAAGGGCGTCTGCACCACCGCGCCCGAGGCCAGCAAGGAGGCAAGAGCGTGGTCCTCCGAGGTCTCTTCCTTGCGGAAGCGCTCGACCTCCTCTGTCAGGGCCTTCTCCTGCTTGAGGGCATTGCTCAGTAAGCACACACGGGGAGGTTCCCCCCTCATGTGGAGTCACCCTATCGATAGACGGTTTGCGCGAGAGACGCGGGACGGCTGGCGCTACCGCTCGTCATCCCCGTGGCCGCCACTGCTCCGGGGAGGTGCGCGCCTCGGGGCAGGGGCATCCGCGGGCGCCGTCCTCGCGGGCTTCGCTGAAGCGGGCTTCGCGGCGGGAGCCGCCAGCGTCGGAGCCTTGCCGGGGCCGGCACCCTGGCCCTTGCCCTGCGCGGAAGACACTGGAGCCGCCGAGGCCGACGAGCCACCGCCCTTGCCGTGAGCAGCACCCACGGGCGAAGCCGAGGCCGACGAGCCGCCCTTCACGGGCGAAGCCGAGGCCGAAGAGCTACCGCCCTTCACAGGCGCTGCCGAGGCCGACGAGCCACCGCCCTTCACAGGCGCCGCCGACGGAGTCGACCCGCCACCCTTCACGGGCGCCGCCGCCGCCGAGGAGCCACCGCTCGGCCGTGCCGGCTTCGACTCCGCAGGGGGCGCCGCCGCTGCCAGCTTCGCCGCCAGCCGCGGGTCGTAGTGGATGACGGTGGGCTCGGCGGCGAAGCGCTCCTCCTCCAGTTCCTCCGCGTACAAGTCACGCATGAACGCGGCCAGGTGCGCGGGCGTGGAGTGCAGCTTCTGCTGCATGAGGAACTCCTCCAGCGCCAGCTGGACCTCTCCGGCGGAGGAGAAGCGCTCGTCGCGCTTGCGCGCCAGCGCCTTGAACACAATCGCGTCCAGCGCCTTCGGAATGTCCGGCACCACCTCCGACGGCGGAGGAATCTTCGCCCCCACCACCGCCTTGAGCGTGGCGAACTCCGTGTCGCGCTTGAACAGGCGCGTCTGCGTCAGCAGCTCGTAGAACACCGTCCCCAGGCCGAACACGTCCGAGCGGTGGTCCAGCGGCTCGCCCCGCGCCTGCTCCGGGGACATGTACGCGTGCTTGCCCTTGATGGTACCCACCATCGTCTGGGACAGCTTCCCGGACGCCTTCGCCACCCCGAAGTCGATGAGCTTCACACCGCCGTTGAAGCCCACCAGCACGTTCTGCGGCGACACGTCGCGGTGGATCAGCGCCAGCTTGCGTCCGGAAGGGCTGCGCGCGTTGTGCGCCGCGTCCAGCCCCGCAGCCGCGTCCGCGATGATGCGGCACTTGAGCCCCAGGGGGATGGTCACCTTGCGCTGCTGCGCCCGCTGGCCCAGCGGCCCCACCGCCTCGCCGTGCACGTACTCCATGGCGATGAAGTACTGCCCGTCCACGTCGCCCAGGTCGTAGATCTGCGCGATGTTGGGGTGGTTGAGGTGCGCGGCGATGCGCCCCTCGTCGAGGAACATCTCGATGAACTCGCTGTCCTCGGACAGGTGCGGCAGGAGCCGCTTGAGCACCAGCAGCTTCTGGAAGCCCACCGGGCCCTTCTGACGGGCGAGGTAGACGGCCCCCATGCCGCCAACGGCGATTCTCCGGAGGAGCTCATAGCGGCCGAACGTTTCCACGACGGCCGCCACGATAGCCGCGCCGGGCCCGGGGGAGGAAGCCCGCGGCGCGTCATTTCCCGCGCCGCCCGGACTCCCCTGTCAACCCCCGGGTCCGTGAATCCTCTACGGCGCGGTCGGCGGCACGCGGCACACGCTGCGGTAGCGCACCTCCACGGCCTGGCCGGGCGTGGGCACCGCGTCCGTGTTGAAGACCACGGAGTTGCTGCCCGCGTCATACGTCCACCGGGTCGCCGGCACCGCCTGCCCCTGCACGCGCACCGTCATCTCCGTGGTGCCGGTGGGCGCCGCGGTGAGCGGGAAGTCCGCCTGCAAGTCACCGGCGCGCTGGATGACCGACTCCAGCAGCGGGCGGTAGTCCGAGTCGCAGATGGAGGCCACCTTGCCGCCCGTGCCCGTCGCCACGGAGACGAAGCGGTCCGCCTCGTCGCCCGCGGTGGAGCAGCGGTTGTCCGTGGGCACCAGCGCGTAGAGCTGGCTGCGGTGGGACATGCCCGTGCCCTTCAGCGTCTGGAGGAACTGGATGTAGCTGTCCGGGCTGAAGCCGGAGTTGTCGTCCTCGTCCGCCAGCACCACCACCGCCATCCGGGCCGCCGCGCGGGTGAAGCCCGCGTTGCCGTCGTTCGTCTGCGCGGTGCGCGGGTCGTCCGCCTGCTCGGACAGCGGCGCGGACAGCGCCTGGCGCATCGTCTCCAGGCCCTGCACCAGGTTGTGGCACATGCCCACTCCCAGGTTGTCCTGGATGTCGACCGCCGCGGTGGCGCTGTTGCCGGACACCACGCGCGGGTTGCTGCCGTCCACCGGGAACAGGCGCCCGGCCTCGCCGCCGTTGGCCCCGCCGCCGCACTGCGCCCCGCGCGCCACCAGACCCGTGCTGGTGACACCGACGCGCACGTCCACGCCCCGGTCCTTCGCGTGCTGCAGCCAGGAGGGAATGGCCGCCCTCAGCCGCTCCTGGTACGGCGACATCGTCGTCGTGTTGGACACCACGAAGAGCACGTCCAGCTGGCTGTCGGTGCCCTGCGTGTAGCGGTCCACCTGGATGCCCTCGTGGTTCGTCTCACCCTGCAGGGCGATGAGGAACGGCTCGGGCTCGCTGTCGGCACGCACGTACAGCGGGGTGAAGTGCTGCCCCAGCACGTTGCGCGCGTAGTTCACCTCCAGCTCGAAGCCCTCGCCCGGCCCCAGGACGCGGGGCAGCGCGACGGGGTTCTGCACGGAGAACTGGCGGCTGGTGCCGTTGCCCAGCGACACGTCGGACACGGTAATCGGCTCGCTGCACCGGTTGGCCACGTACGTCGTGCGCGGCGCC
The DNA here is from genome assembly GCF_024198175.1 of Pyxidicoccus xibeiensis. NCBI lineage: Bacteria > Pseudomonadati > Myxococcota > Myxococcia > Myxococcales > Myxococcaceae > Pyxidicoccus > Pyxidicoccus xibeiensis. The sequence goes on along the minus strand of NZ_JAJVKV010000019.1, from coordinate 101,900 downwards.
GCGGCGCAGTCGTAGCGGATGGGCCCGAAGTCCACGAAGGCCGGCGTGGCCACCAGGCAGCTCGCCCGCGACACGCCCTTCAGGGGCAGCGTCACCGTGGGGTAGGCCGGGTTGTTCACCGTCATCCGCAGCTCGCCCGTGAAGGTGCCCTCCGCCGGAGGCCGGAAGGCCACCATGGCGCTGAAGGCCGTGTCGTAGACGACCACGCCGCCCGTCAGCCGGCCGCCCGGCATGAAGAAGGCGCCCCCGCCGTCATTGGAGATGTGGATGTCCTTCACCGCGCACTCGGCGCGGCCCGGGTTGCGGAAGTAGAAGCCCAGCACCGCGCCGCGCCCCGGCACCACGTTGCCGAAGTCCATCGCCGGCTGCGGCAGCAGCTCGTACACGCAGGGGCCGCTGGCGCGCGCCCGGCCGGTGAGGACAATCTGCCGCTCCGGGCTGAACATGTCGTCCGAGCGCACGTTCAGCGTCGCCGTCCAGACGCCCTCCGACTTGGGCTCGAAGTAGACCTTCAGCTCCAGCGCGTCGTTGCCGGGGGCAATGGTCAGCCCGGGCGAGTCCAGCGTGGGCCAGGTGCCGCCGCTCCACGCGTAGCGCTGGGTGCCGCGGGTGGGCACGTCCACGCTGAACTGGGCGCTGGCGCCGTCCGCGCGCACGCCGGTGAAGGTCAGGTTGCCGTTGCTGCCCGCGTTGGTGATGCGGATGACCTTCTCCACCTTGCCGCCCACCGGCAGCTCGCCGAAGTCCAGCGCTACGGGCGTCACCGCCAGCGTGGGCCGGCCGCCGCGCGCGTCCAGAATCACCTGCGACTGCCGCGCCTTGTCGGACGTGTAGTGCACGGTGAGGTCGCCCACGTTCGGGCCCGAGAAGCGGGCGGCGAACTCCATCTTCATCTCCACCGTCTCGCCCGGCTGCACCGTGGTGCCCTCCGGCTTGGAGAGCGGCACGAAGGCCCTGTCACTGGTGACGAGCTTGGAGATGCTCACCGGGCGCCAGGTGATGTTGCGCGCGCGGGTGTACGACTCCGTGCGCTCGTGCACCGGAATCTGGTCGAACGGCACCGGCGCCGGGTCGAACGCGAAGGCGTTGGCCACCGAGTTGCCCTTCAGGTCCACCACCGAGGGCGTGCAGTCCTCGCACGAGCGGACCTCCAGGCGCGCGCCCATGGCCCCCAGGCCCCGGGGCAGGTACTTCGTGCTCACCTTCGCCGACGCGTTCGGCGGAATGGTGATGGTGTCCGGAGTGAACGGGTCCGGGCTGTCGCCCCTCACCGCCAGCGTCAGCGGCAGGTCCACCGGGTTGGTCACCGTCACTTCCAGCGTGCGCTCGCTGTCCACCTCGAGCGTCTCGTAGTCCAAGAGCGGCGGGTACACGCCGATTGGCGTGGGCGTCCCAAGGCCCATCGCCCGCACCTGGGCCTGCGCGCCCTGGTTGGCGTCCGTCGTCACGCTGACCGTCTCCTCGGTCAGCCCTTCCCTCAGCGGGTGGAACCGCACGTGCACCAGGTGGGACTCACCCGGCATCACCCGTCCACCGCCCTCCCCGAGCTCCACCTGATAGGAGGGGTTGCCAGCGAGTCCCAGTGCGTCGAGCGCGAAGAAGGGCACGTACCCGACGTTCCGGATGCGCACCTGCTTCTCCCGCCACTCGCCCACCGGCACCTCGCCGAAGTCGAGCACGTCAACGTCCAGCACGGCCGTTGCCTGCACCGCGCGGGTCTCATCCCCCTCGTGGCATGCCACCCCGGTGGTGGCGAGCAACGCCAGCGCGAACACACGCCCCTTCAGCCCCATCCTCATCTTCCGCTCCCCACCCTTCTCCCCACACGCACCCAACAGGGTCTGGTGCGTGATCCACCGCGCCCTCCGTAATCAATTCGCGTACCAACCCGTCCGGGCCTGGAGGGGCTCGTGAAATCAGGGGGTTGGGGGAGCGCGCGCCGGGCGTGACGGGAGGAAGGAACTCTCTTGCCCTGGAGGGTGAAAGAGTTTTCCCGACCTTTTTGGAGGGTGTTCAGGGTCCGCGGATGAAGGCGGAGACGGCCTGGGCGACAGCTTCCGGCTGCTCCAGGTGGACGTGGTGGCCCCCGGGGATGACGAGCGGCGGCGGGACGAGCGTGGGAAGGGCCTCCAGCCGGCCGCGCAGCAGGGCCTCGTCCGGCGCGAGGCCGTCGGTGGCGCGCAGCAGCTGCACGGGGCAGGTGACGCCGGCCTGGAGCGCCCGCCACTGCGCCTCGTCATAGGCCTGGCCGAAGCGGCGGCGGTGTCGTGGATCAAACGTGAAGGCCACGCCGCCCTCGAAGGGCTCGGTGCCATGGCGGGCCAGGTGCAGCGCGGCCGGCTCCGGCAGGGACGGGTTGTTCTCGCGCAGGCGCGCGGCGGCGTCCTCCACGCTGGCGTAGCGCTTGCGGTTGGGGGGCCGGTGGACGTCGTCCAGGAAGCCGCGCAGCCGGTCCAGCGACGCGCCCGGCGTGCCTCCGGAAGGGCCCAGGCTTTCGATGAGGAACACGCTCTTCACGCGCTTGGGGCGCGCGGCGGCGTAGGCCAGGCAGACGATGCCGCCCAGCGAGTGCCCCACCAGGTGCACCGCGTCCAGGCCCAGCCCGTCCAGCGCGCACTCCACGTCCAGCACGTAGTCGCTGAAGTGGTAGGTGCCGCCGGGGCCCACGTGGCCGCTGCGCCCCATGCCCCGGAAGTCCAGCAGCGCCAGGCGCCACGCGTCGGGCAGGTGCGGCAGGACAGCGTCGAAGCTGTGCGAGTGGTCCAGCCAGCCGTGGAGGAACAGGACGGCCGGCGCGCCCGCGGGGTTGCGCTGGCGCACGTGCAGGGGCAGGCCCTGGGCGTCGACGGTGAGCGACTCGATGGGGTGGGGCACGGGCGTCTCCTGTCCCGTGCCTTAGCCGTTTCGAGCCCGAGTGAGAACCGCCAGGTGTGGCCGGCGGGGAGGTGGCGGGGTCTTCAGCGAGACTCGGCCGGCGCGCGCGGCGGGCCGCCCGTGTCCGGCCTGGAGAGAATCATCGCCAGCTGCTTCGCCTGGTTCTCCGTGGCGCAGCGGTACTCCTGCATCTTCCCGTTCTCCTTTTCGATCCGGAGAACCCAGACATCGTCCTCTTTCGTCACACTGGGTCGCTGAGACATTTGGCGGTTCCTCCCCACCGTGGGGTGGAAGCATGTTTCATGCCTCACACAGGCCTTGCGCCAAATACGCGGAATCCCGGCGCCGCACCCCACAGCTGTCGGGCGGGGTGACAAAAACTGTGCAGCGTTGCGACAATTTTTGGAGCCCGGGCTGCCATTCCTTGCGTAGTACCCCAGTGAGGGTCGGAATCGACCCCGGCCTGGGACGGATTGCCTTCTAGGGCACGTCTGGCCACTCCCAGGCGGAGCGGTAGCCGTCGGTGGCCTGGGTGCCTTCGATGAAGCGCGCGTAGAAGGGGTGGCCGCTGAGGGTGGCGGAGTCGCCCACGACGAAGAGGTGCCGGCGCGCGCGGGTGATGGCGACGTTGATGCGGCGCAAGTCGTTGAGGAAGCCCAGCTGCCCCTCCCCATTGGAGCGGGTGAGGGAGACGAGGACGGCGTCCTTCTCGCGGCCCTGGAAGGCGTCCACCGTGTCAACCTCGACGTCGGGGTGGAGGGCCTCCACGCGCTCGCGGAGCCGGTGGGCCTGGGCGCTGTAGGGCGTAATCACGGCCAGCTCGCGCGGGGCCAGGCCGGCGGCGAGCAGGGCGCGCACGCGGGCCTCGACGAGCTCCGCCTCGCCCGCGTTGAAGAGGCTCTTGGTGGTGGGCTCCACCTCCTCCTCGAAGCCCTTGCCGGCGGTGTCGAGGAAGAGGACGGGCGGGGCGTCCACCTCGGCGCCGGGCGTGAGGACGTCCGCCAGCGTGCGGTCCGCCACGGAGGGGTGGGCGCGCAGCTCGCCGCCGTACATCTCGCGCGAGGGGAAGTCCATGATGCGCGCGTTCATCCGGTACTGCTCGCGCAGCATGCGCTTGACGCCCTCGCCGTGGTCCTTGAGCAGCCGCTCGAAGAGGCTCACGCCGAGGCCGGCCTTCGCGGCCTCCTGGGAGAGGACGGTGGGCGGCAGCTGCTGCGGGTCTCCGGCGAGGATGACCCTGGGCGCGCGAAGGAAGCCGAGCAGCGTGAGGGGCTCGGTGGCCTGGGTGGCCTCGTCGAGCAGGGCCAGGTCGAACTTCTCGTTGGAGAGCACGCCGGTGTCGAGGCTGGCGAGGGTGACGCAGACGACGTCGGCGCGGGCGAGTACGGCGCGCACGGCCTTCCTCTCCAGGGCGCGGGCCTCGTCGAGCATGCTCTTGGCCTCGGTGGTGGAGGCGCGGGCATTGGCGAAGCGCTCGCGGCTGCGCCCCTGGGTGCGCTGGCGGCGCGCGTAGCCGAGCAGGGAGTACGCCTCGTCGAAGAGGTCTCGGGAGACAACGCGGTCCGGGTGGTCCTCCACGACGATGTCCAGGGTGTGCTCCTGGAGGCGCGGGGCGACGCGGGCCGGGTGGCCCACGCGGATGGCGCGCAGGCCCTTGTCCAGGCAGAGGTCCAGCAGGTGGTCCACGGCGGCGTTGCTGGCGGCGGTGCACAGCAGGCGCTGCCCGCGGGCCACGGCCTGGGCGGCGACCTCGGCGAGCACGGTGGACTTGCCGGTGCCCGGGGGGCCGTGGACGAGGAAGAAGTCCTCGGCGGCCAGGGCGCGGGCGGTGGCGTCCTGCTGCTCGGGGTTGAGGGGGCGGGTGGGCTCGAAGTCGCGGGGCGTGTCGAAGCGGGGGGGCTCGTTGCCCAGGACGACCTCGCGCTTGTGGCGCTCGGCGCCCTTGTCCAGGGCCTTGATGCGCTGGAGGCCGGCGCGCAGCCTGTCGTAGGTGACGTCGTTGGGGACGACGTCGAGGCGGAGCAGGCCCTCGTGCACGTAGGGCGGCGGGGACTTGTCGAAGGCAAGCTGGATGCGGGTGGCGGTGGCGCGCGAGACGAGGGCGCGGGCGGGCTCCTTCACCTCGGCGCGGCGGGGCAGGACGGCCACGAGGTCGCCGTTGTGCAGGCGGGTGGGCAGGGGGCGCCTGTCGGTGCGGCCCAGGGTGACGAGGAAGCGGCCGCCGAGGCCGACCTCCTCCTCGAGCGACTCGAGGTCGAGGACGGACAGCCCGTGCTCCTCGCGCTCCTGCAGGGAGAGGGACTCGGCGAGGGCGGCCAGGCGGGCTTTCTCGGCCTCGCGCTCCCGGGTGAGGAGCGAGCCGAGCTGGTCGAAGAAGGACACGTCACGGGCCATGGGCACGTCATGCCACCAGGCCGGCGCGGCGGCCAGCGTCACGGAAGGGCCGTGTCGCGGGCTAACGCTTCTTCTTTGTCCGGGATGATGCCTGGAGGTGGCGGCACAGCAGGTCCACGAGAGCGCGGAAGGAGGGGAGCTGCTGGAGGATGCAGTCGCGGACGGCGCGGAGCTGCTCGCTGGTCACGCTGGAGAGGATGGCGTCTCGTTCCAGGAGGTCCTTCTTCACCGTGGCGAGCTCGATGCGCTTCGGATCGATGCTCGGGTAGCAGGCGTGGGCCGCAGTGAGGACGCTCTCCATGTTCTGCTTGAGCAGGACGATGGAGAGCCGGCCCGACGGTGGGCTGCCTTTACGAATCTCCTGCTCCACGCGCTCGTCAGGTGCGGTCTTCGCGAGCTTGAGCAGGTGGCGGATCTTGTCGTTGTCAAAGACCGCGATGACCGGACGCCCATCCGGTGCGATGTCTTCCAGTTCCTCGCGGCACGCCTTCAGTACGTTGGCGTAGCCCTTCAGGGGACGGTAGTCCCTGAGTGCTGCCTCGATGAAGTGCCGCTCCTGGCTGGCGAGCCCATCGGCCACGCAGGCCTTCACGAGCGCATGCAGGCCGAAGCCCTGGCGCGGGCCGCGCTGGTCCTCGTAGAGCACGCACACGCGCTGCATCAGGCTCGCTCCTTACGAGTGAGCACGGAGGCCTCATGGCCCGCGCCGCGGATGTCGCCCAGGCCCCGGTAGCGCTCGAGCCACTTCGAGAGCGCGTTCGGGTCGGGCCGGTACAACCGGGTGGCCCGGTTCTCGTCCAGTTCACAGAGGACGACGGCGCGAGCGGGGTCGGACAGCCCGTCCAGCAATCGATCCGAGTGGGTCGCCACCAGCACGGGGAAGTCACGGGCCATGGCCTCGAACATGTCCAGCACGCGCATGAGCAGGCGTGGGTGCAGGTGTAGATCGGGCTCATCGAGCGCGACGAGCGCGGGAGGTGTCGCGCGCAGTCGGAAGAGCGCCACGTAGGCCAGGTAGGACAGCATTCCGTCCGAGAGCTGGGAGGCGGGAATCTGGCGGTCGAGGTTCTTCAGCTTGAGCGACAAGCTGATGCTGCCTCCGCCCGGGTCGGCCAGGGTGGCTACATCTTCAATGTCCTCACCCAGGCCTAGCCGGAGGTAGCCAAGCGTCCGTTGCCATTCCTCCTGGCTGTAGTTGTTCTTTAGTGCATGGAACGCATTGGCCAGGTTGATGCCCAGCTTTTCGAGCCGGCCCGCAGGTGCAAGCGGAGAGGGGATGCGCATCGCGGACTTGCGGTCGAGCGCGCGGGCTGCCCATGCCGGTGTGACCTCGAACGGCAGATGGACGTGAATCTCCCTCAGTGCCGCCGTCACGACCTTGACGGCATCGTCGCCTGTCGAGTCTGGGCTGTATAGCTCCGTCTGGGACAGGAGCGTCTTGTCGATGGGGATGTCACCACTGTCAACTGTGCCGCTGTCACCCTCGTAGAGTTCGTAGACGTCGACTTGGCGCCGTACCGCCAGCACTGATGGCTTGCTCCCGGTACTGCGCTTTGAGCCATGGGAAGAGCGCTGTGCGGCCCCAGTCCGAGCGCTCGAGGCCTTGCGAGGTTTGTAGCTGACCTCTTCTTGCAGGCTGGCGAATGAACCAGCAGGCGAGAGCGTGAGATCGTAGTCGACAGACGAATAGCGATGTCCACGCCATGAACTCGGGCCCAGCGTCACGCCCAGCCTCAGATGAGGAGCGCCCTGACGGAGGAGCCCCGGCAGTCCTCCATGAATACTGTAGAGTTCGTCCAGGAACCGCTCACTCGTGGCTCTGCGAAGGAGCTCGCAGGCCTCGATGATGCTGCTCTTGCCGCTCCCGTTTTCGCCAATGAGGACCGTGAGTCCGTCGAGCCTGAGGCGCAGCTTCTCGATGGTGCGGAGCCCTTCAATGCGGAGTTCGGTGATCGGCATGGGGGCGTGGCGTGGCTTGGAGAGAAAGACAGCTTGCGCCTCCCTTATTACACCAGCCGCCATGGTACGTCGCGCCTCCTGCGGTCGTACAACGAAGCTCGGGCGGATGGGACGGCGGGCCGCCCAGAGGGGGAACACACGTGACGGGAACCAACAGCCCGGCAGGCATCATCGAGGCCGTGCGCAAGCGGCCGGGCATGTACGTCGGCGACACGGGTGTCTACGGCCTCCACCACCTCGTCTACTTCCTCCTGGACGCGGTCTTCTCGGAGGCCCGACGAGGGGAGTGCGGCGACTTCTCGCTGGAGGCCGGTGTGGACGGTTCCATCTCCCTCTTCTCCACCAGTCGCATCGTGCCTCCAGGGGAGTTGGTCGGTATGGCGGTGGGACATGCCTTCTACATGCAGCCGGAGACCTACGATTGGGGCTGGAGCAACAGCGTTCCCGTCGCCCTCGCGCTTTCGTCCCGCTACCAGGTGGACCTGTGGAGCGAGGGGCGTCAGTGGTGCCTGCTCGGAGAACAGGGGCGTCCCGTGGACGAGCCCCAGGAGGTGACGCCCGCGGAACCGCTGCCCATCGAGGCCTCGCGGGGGATGCGCATCCGCGTCGTCCCCGATGCCACCATCTTCGACAAGCCCGCCTTCGACACCGAGATGCTCTCCCGCCGCTGCCAGGAACTGACGACCCTCGCACCCGGGCTTCGCGCCCGCTTCACGGACCATCGAACGGGCCAGCACGCCCTGCTGTACTACCCGCGAGGCCTCACCCAGTGGCTCGAGGAGCGCATCCAGGGCCTGCCGCGCGTCCATCCCGAGCCGCTGTCCTTCGACGTTCAGTGGGAGGGGCTTCGGGTCCGGTGCACGCTCCAGTGGTGCGAAGTGGACGGGAGCGTGTGGTCCTACGCAAACACGGTGCGGACGCGTCGGCAGGGGGTGCACGTGGACGGGGTCTTCCTGGCACTCCGAGGCGCGCTCTCAGAACTCTCGGGAGAGCGGGTCCCCGTCTTCTCCCGGCCCCGGTTGGAGCGCGGGTTGATGGCCATCATTTCCGCGGACGGTCCCGAGGAGCGCATGTCCTTCAAGGGGCCTACCAAGGACCTGCTCGCCACCGAGGGCCTGAAGTGGGCCGTGCGGAGGCTGCTCCGCCCCGTGCTCGTAGAGGCTCTCCGCGAGCATCCACTAACGCCCTGGCTGCTGGAGCAGGGGAGGGTGCCGCGACGGCGCGCATCTCCCTGAGCGCGGGCGCGTACGCCGGAAACGGCGGGGCCGGCGCTCCACGGAGGGAAGCACCGGCCCACGCCAGCCACGGTGACGACTACAGGAACTTGCCGCCGCTCACGACGAGGCCGTAGTCGGCGTCAATCGCCGTCGTCTCCAGGCGCGCGTCCTGGACGAGCTCGTCCGCCAGCACCTCCACCTTCCAGGTGCCCGCCGCCGGGTTCGCCAGGAAGACGTTCTCCACCGTGTCGACCTTGTTGGACACGCCACCGGCCGTGGAGACGTTGCCCGCCGTCAGGCCGTTGTTGCCCCAGTACACGACGCCCGAGGGCGACGTCACCCGCAGCGACAAGTCATTGATGCGCGCCCGGGCGGCGCCCACCGTGCCCGCGGGGTCGTTGTAGACCATGGTGACGTTCAGCTCCGTCTGCCCGGTGGCCACGGCGACGTTGTACGTCTTCGTCGCCAGCGGGGTGAGCACGTCCGTCTCGTTGACGATGCTCGTCACCGCCGCGCGGTCCAGCAGGCGCTTCACGTCCGCCGTGCCCCAGCCCTGCTTGTTGCGGTCCAGGTCGGCATTGCTGCCGCCCGCCAGCCAGTTGTAGCGGTGCGCCATGTTGATCATCAGCGCCTTCGCCGTGGCCATCTGCGGCCGGCTGGCGAAGACGTCCGCGCCGCCGCCGAAGCCGGCCCACACGCCGTTGTGCCACATCTGGAACAGCAGGCCGAAGTGGCCCGCCGTCTCCGGCGTCGCCGCGCTGGTGCCACCGAAGTTGGTGTAGGACGTGTTGCTCGCATTGCTGGCCGAGCGGATGGCGTCGTAGTAGTACGACAGATCCGGCTTGATGCGGCCGTCCGCCGCCGGGCCGATGCTGGCGCCCCCGTTCCACCGGTCATCCGTGCGGACGGCATTGTCGAAGTGGTACATGCCACCCACGGAGACGATGTTCTTCGCCCACGCCTGCGGGCGCGAGTTCCGCGTGCCGGAGTTGCTCTGCGACTGCGTGCTGAGGATGGGGTGCTTCAGCAAGTAGTCGTCCACCTCGGCGGAGATGGTGGTGTACGTGGTGCCCAGCGCGCTGCCCACGCTCGACGTCTGGAACACCGCGCGGTACGGGCCCGCGGGGTTGATGAGCTCCTGGTTGATGGTGTAGCGCGACTTGGTGCCGCCGAACTGCGTGGACTCGCTGTAGAGGAAGAAGATGCCCTGCCCGGACGGCAGGATGCCGCGCGCGGCCGGGTCCACGCCCCGGGCGAAGTTGATGCTGTAGCAGGACGTGCCGTGAGCACTGCCGGCGGTCGACGTGCTGTGGATGATGGGCGGGGTGGCCCACTCCTGGTGCGTGGTGCGCAGCTCGGTGTCGAAGATCTCCCCGCGCACGCCCTGGCCCGTCCAGCCCTTCACGGTCTCCAGGTGGTTCGCACCGCCCACGATGCGGACGTTGTTCACGTCCACCTCACCGGGCCCGCCCCACCGGTCGATGAACTGCACCGCGTTGGAGCGCACCAGCTTCTCCAGCTGGGCCTGGTTGAGGGACGCCTCCACGCGCCAGCCGCCCGGCTCCACCAGCTCCACGGTGCCGCCCAGCTTGCGGACCAGCTCGGCGACCTCCTCCTGCCGCTTCGCGCCGTGCTCTCCCACCATGATGGAGTAGCGCTGCCGCTCCAGCCGTGCCGTGCGGCCGAGCATGGCCTCGCGCAGCGGCGCCTCCACGCGGTACTCCGGGTGGTACGGGCCCACCCAGCGCACGTAGGGCAGCTCGCCCACGCGCTTCTGGGTATCCGGGCTCATCTCCACGAGGAAGGTGTGGTCCGTCAGGAAGCGCAGCACCTTGCCGCCCGCGGCCTCAATCTCCGAGCGGAACTCCGGCAGCGGCGTGCCCTGGAACTGCACCAGCTGCAGCGTGTTGTCCGGGTCCGCGGACAGCAGGCCCGTCACCAGCGGCCTCGCGCCGCGCACCGGGTCGAACCGCACGTGCTCCAGCTCCACCTGGTACGTGGTCGCCTGCACGCGGCCCATCAGCTCCACGCCGCCCCGGCTGTAGGCGAAGAAGTCCTGGCGCGCGCCGTCCGCGCCCAGCTCCTCCCACGTGTGCAGCTGCACCGCCGTGGAGGGCACGTCCACCGTGCGCAGCCCGCGCACCGCGCCGTCCGTGCGGTGGAAGACGAGCCCGGCGCCGGTGACGAGCGCGAAGCGGCCGGCTCCGCCCTCGAAGCCTCCGACGAGGCGGGCGCCTTCCGCCTCCGTGGCCTCGACGACGCGCGCGGGCGCCAGCGCGGAGGCCGGACTCGCCACGCCGGGACGGGCGTCCGGCTGCGACGCCGCGAGCGACGGCAGCGGAAGGACCAGGCCCCAGCCCAGGGCCAGGACGGAAAGCGGGCGCCAGCGGTCGGCATACGATGCGAAGGGAGTCTTCATCTCGGTGTCTCCTTTGCTGCGGGCGAGGTACGACAGCTCTAGAAAACCGGCAAAACAAGAATGAATAGATAATGCCGGCATTCCCGATGTGTCAACGCACGCAGGAGGTCGGGCCGCGGTGCGGACCCGTGTGGTGCGCTCGGGTGTCACGCGGGCCTGTCACGCCAGGTTGGCCCGCTGCCCTTCAGGGGCTCGCGAGGTGCGCGCGGGCGGAGCGATGACGTGCGAAACGGCCAGTCCTACTGAAGGAGCAGTGCGTCAGGCGCGTGCGTGGCGCGGCGTCCGGAAGGGCTCACCATGGAACTGGTCGTGTTCATCGGTCTGCAGGGCTCCGGGAAGAGCAGCTTCTTCAAGCAGCGCTTCACGGACACGCACGCGCTGGTGAGCAAGGACCTGTGGCCCCACGCGCGCCGGAGGGAGGCGCGGCAGCAGCGGTACATCTCCGAGGCGCTCGCGGCGGGACGCTCGGTGGTGGTGGACAACACCAACCCGTCGCCCGACGTGCGCGCGCCCCTCATCGCCCTGGGGCGGGAGCATGGCGCACGCGTCGTCGGCTACTACTTCGCCTCGGACCTGAAGCAGTGCCTCGCGCGCAACGAGCAGCGGCAGGGCCGGGCGCGGGTGCCGGAGGTGGCGCTGTTCGCCACCGTGAAGCAGCTGCGGCGGCCGAGCGCCGCCGAGGGCTTCGATGCCCTGTACCACGTGACGTTGACCCCGGAAGGCGTCTTCCGGGTCGAGGACTGGAAAGAGGAGAGCAATGGAACCGGATGAGCTGGCGACCCGCATGCGACAGGGTGAGGTGTTCCACGGCCTGCGCCTGCTGCCGGGGGCGTGGACGGTGCTGCGCGTGGATGGCCGCGGCTTCTCGCGCTTCACCGAGGAGCGCTTCGAGAAGCCCTTCGATGCGGCCTTCCACCAGGTGATGGTGCGCACCGCCAGCGCGCTGCTGGAGGACCTCCAGGGCGTGTACGCGTACACGCAGAGCGACGAAATCTCCGTCCTCTTCCCACCGGACTGGTCGCTGTTCGACCGCTCCATGGAGAAGCTCGTCTCACTGTCCGCGGGCCTGGCGAGCGCGACCTTCACGCACGCCGCGGGCGTGCCCGCCATGTTCGACGGCCGCGCGTGGCTGGGGACGAACGAGCGCGCCGTGCTGGACTACTTCCTCTGGCGACAGGCGGACGGCAGCCGGTGCGCGCTGCATGGCTGGTGCTACTGGACGCTGCGCAAGGAGGGGAAGACGGCGACCCAGGCCACGCGCGAGCTGGATGGCCGCAACGTGGGCTTCAAGAACGAGCTGCTCTTCCAGCGCGGCATCAACTTCAACGAGGTGCCGCTCTGGCAGCGGCGCGGCAGCGCCGTCTTCTGGGAGCACTACCTGAAAGAGGGCGTGGACCCGCGCAGCGGCCAGCGCACCCAGGCCTCGCGCCGGCGGCTCAAGGTGGACGCGGAGTTGCCGATGAAGGAGGCGTACGAGGACTACCTGCGCGGCGTGCTCGCCGCGTCACCCCCGGCCCCCGCCTAACCCGCGGTGCCCGTCCTCGCGGACAGCGGCAGCACCTTCCACAGCCGGGGCTTGTCGTACTGGGGAGGAATCATCCCCAGCGGCCAGCCCTCGGCCGTGACTTCCCCGTACTGGTAGCTGCGCCCGCCATGCTTCAGCCGCGTGCCGGTGCCGCCGGGCAGCCCCACGCCCACCGCCGCGTGCGCCAGCGGGTCCGAGTAGAGAATCACCGCGTCGATGCCGGCCTGGCGCAGCAGCATCACCGCCAGCACCGCCTTGGAGTCGCAGTCCCCGCTGTCCAGCGCGGGCACCAGCGCCGGAGGAATGATTCCGAAGGGCTCGTCCTTCGGCAGCTCGTAGCGGATGCGCTGCACGAAGCCGAGGATGAGCTTCGCGGCCTGCGAGGCGTCCAGTCCGCGCTCCCGGATGGAGGTGACGAAGCGGTCGCCCAGCTCGCGCACCGGCTCCTCGTTGGTGCGCATCAGCTCCTCGTAGATGCAGCGCATGTCCGCCGAGCACCCGGCCGGCGCGTGGTAGGTGAAGCGCTCGTTGCCCAGCGAGCGGTAGCGCAGCCGCCGGCCGAGGGACTGGTGTCCCTCGTCCAGCTCGGCGGTGAGCGCCTTGCCCAGCCCATAGGCCACGTGGTGCTCCGGCGGGCTGATGCCGTCCACCCGCCACTCGTAGTTCCGGGCGTCCTGCGGCGGCGTGCCGGGCGGCAGGAGCACGGCGCCCACGTCGACGACGCGCACGCTGCTGGGGAAGCCCGGCACCGGGGCGCGGACGTCCAGGTCCGCCAGCCGCCCGAGCATGCCCAGCCCGCAACAGCAGAAGCAGCTCGCGAGGCCGATGCCCACGAGCAGCAGCTTGAAGAGGGTCTTCCAGGGACTGGCGCTGGAGGAGGCCATGGGCGCACCCACCGTCACGTCACGCCGGCGCGCGCAGCGCCCCCTCGGGGAGCTGGGGGAAGGGGATGAGGCCGTTGAGCGCCGCCTGGAGCCCGGGGGCCGTCAGCAGCGCGAGCACCAGCAGGATGGCGGAGAGGATGAGCGCGGCGGCGAGGTTGCCCTTGCGCACCTCCGCCAGTTCGTCGATGCCGGGCGTCATCCGGTCGAACAGGAGGATGCCGAGCGCGAGCACCGCGACGCCCACGCCCAGCGACAGCCCCACGTGCAGCACCGCCACCGCGAGCAGCTTGCCCACCATCAGCGGCTGGAAGGGCGGGGTGCGCACGGTGAGGTCCACCGCGTCCGACGTCGCCTGCACCGCGTGCTGCACCAGCAGCCCCAGCGCCATGAGGCTGGAAGCATGGACGACACCGGCGGCGGTGTTGCCCTGGCGAAGCTCCTCCACCGGGTTGGTGCCGAGGATGCGGCTGAGGCCGCGAAGCCCCAGCCAGATGCCGAGCGCGGCGACGAGGCCGCCGAACACCACCTTGACGAGACCGACGAGCAGGAGGACGAGGTCCATGAGAGCGCAGGGTACGGGCGCGGCGGAAGGGCCGCCGCGCCGCGCACTCTATACTCTCAGGGCCTGCCGAATGCCTGCGTCCAGTAGTGCCGGTAGGTGCTGGAGGGCGCGTAGTAGTAGCCGACGCCCAGCTGGGTGAGGCCGGGGTTCATGATGTTGTTGCAGTGCCCGGTGCTCGACATCCACCCATTCACCACGGCCGCCGCGGTGGAGTACCCGGCCGCCACGTTCTCCGCGGCGCTCCGGTAGGTGTAGCCGGCCAGCGTCATCCGCTGCCACGGCGTGGAGCCATCCGAGCCCGTGTGGCCCATGAAGTTGTTCGTCCCCATGTCGCGCGAGTGCTTGCGCGCCGCGCAGCGCAGCCGCGTGTCCAGCGTCAGCGCGGGAGCGGCAGGCTTCGCCACGCCACCACAGGTGGCTCCGGCCGCGCGCCGCTGGTTGACGAGCGTGAGCACCTGGGCCTCCAGGTTCGCCCACGCCGGGTCCCACGTCGTCACGTCATCGCAGTACGCGAAGGCAGAGACGGCGCCGGACGGCTCGGCCGTCTCCACCGAGGGGACGAGCGCGCCCTCGCCTTCGTCGGAGGGAGTCTCGGGGGCACCGCAGCCACCGAGGACGGCGGCGCCAACCAGCAGCAGCGAGAGGGGGCGGAAAGCCATGTGCATTCCTGTCATGTGAGGGGTGGAAGTGGCCGCCTCGGGGGAGACGGCCACCTCCATCCTGCCTGCATGACGCCCTGCACGCGAAGAGGGACCCGCCTGGGGCCTGGATGCCAGGGTGGTTCGGTGACACCACCCGATTGCAGCCGCAATTCATTGTCCCCAGGCACCGCCACTACTCGGGCGGCCCACGCCTCGGAGGCGGTTCGTCCTTCATGCGCAGGTACTCCTCGTCTGTGAAGACGCGGCTGCGGGTGAGGAAGCGCACTCCGAGTGGCGCCTCCAGGCTGAAGCCCGCGCCGCGCCCGGGCACCACGTCCAGGGTGAGGTGCGTGTGCTGCCAGTACTCGAACTGTGCACCGCCGATGTAGACGGGGCAGCCCTCCACCTCGCCCAGGAAGACGTCCCGCTGGCCCACGCGGAACTCGCCCTGCGGGTAGCACATGGGAGCGCTGCCGTCACAGCAGCCTCCCGACTGGTGGAACATCAAGGGCCCGTGCGAGGCGCGCAGCTGGCGGATGACGGCCGCGGCCTCGGGCGTCACCTCCACCCGGGCCACCATCAGAAGAAACCCAGGGCCTTCGGGCTGTAGCTCACCAGGAGGTTCTTGGTCTGCTGGTAGTGGTTGAGCATCTTGAGGTGATTCTCGCGGCCGATGCCCGACTGCTTGTAGCCGCCGAACGCCGCGTGCGCGGGGTACAGGTGGTAGCAGTTGGTCCACACGCGCCCGGCCTCGATGGTGCGGCCCGCGCGGTAGGCGGTGTTGATGTCCCGCGTCCACACGCCGGCACCCAGGCCATAGAGGGTGTCATTGGCCATGCGCATCGCGTCGTCGAAGTCCTTGAACGTCGTCACGCTCACCACGGGCCCGAAGATCTCCTCCTGGAAGATGCGCATCCGGTTCTGGCCCTGGAACACGGTGGGCGCCACGTAGTAGCCGTCCTTCAGGTCGCCGGAGAGCTGCACGCGCTCGCCGCCCGTCAGCACCTTGGCGCCCTCCTTCTTCCCGATGTCGAAGTAGCCGAGAATCTTCTCCAGCTGGTCGCTCGACGCCTGGGCGCCCAGCGTCGTCGTCGGGTCCAGCGGGTTGCCGGGCTTGATGCGCTTGACGCGCTCGAGGGCACGCTCGATGAATGGGTTGTAGATCTTCTCGCTGACCAGCGCGCGAGAGGGGCAGGTGCACACCTCGCCCTGGTTGAGGGCGAACATCGCGAAGCCCTCCATGGCCTTGTCCAGGAAATCGTCGTCCTGGGCCATGACGTCGTCGAAGAAGATGTTGGGGCTCTTGCCGCCTAGCTCCAGCGTCACGGGGATGAGGTTCTCACTGGCGTACTGGAGGATGAGCCGGCCGGTGGTCGTCTCACCGGTGAAGGCCACCTTGGCCACGCGGGGGCTGCTGGCCAGGGGCTTGCCGGCCTCGACACCGAAGCCGTTGACGATGTTGAGCACGCCTTCCGGCAGCAGGTCCTGGATGAGCTCGGCGACGAGCAGAATGGTGACGGGCGTCTGCTCCGCGGGCTTGAGCACCACGCAGTTGCCCGTCGCGAGCGCCGGGGCGAGCTTCCACGCCGCCATCAGGATGGGGAAGTTCCAGGGGATGATTTGCGCGACGACGCCGAGCGGCTCGTGGAAGTGGTAGGCGATGGTGTCGTTGTCCAGCTCGCCCGCCGAGCCTTCCTGGGCGCGGATGCAGCCGGCGAAGTAGCGGAAGTGGTCGATGGCCAGCGGCAGGTCGGCGGCGAGCGTCTCGCGGACCGGCTTGCCGTTGTCCCAGCTCTCCGCCACGGCGAGCATCTCGAGATTCTGCTCCAGGCGGTCGGCAATCTTGTTGAGGATGTTGGCGCGCACGGTGGTGGAGGTCTTCCCCCAGGCGACGCGTGCGGCGTGGGCGGCATCCAGCGCCTTGTCGATGTCCTCGGCGGTGGAGCGCGGCACCTCACAGAACGCCTTGCCCGTCACCGGGCTGATGTTCTCGAAGTACTGCCCGCGCACGGGCTCCACCCAGCGACCGCCGATGAAGTTCTGGTAGCGGGACTTGAACTTCACCTTCGAGCCGGGCTGATTGGGGGCGGCGTACACCATGGTGCTCTCCTTCAGGGGTGGGCTGCGGGTGGATGCGCCGCCGTGCCAGAGCACCCTGCATGCCAGCGCACACTCCGCCGACGTCGCGGCGCGTCGTGTCCCGGTCTGCAACACCGTCGCGGACAGGAGTGGCGCAGGGTGCAACACATCTGCCTCGCGGGCGTGAGAGCCCGCAGCCAAAGGCGACAGTGGCGCTCACGAGCGGGGCGGCAGCACGATGCCGAAGCGCTCGACCATGCGATAGAGGGTGCTCCGGGCGATGCCCAGCCGGCGTGCGGCCTGCGCCACGTTGCCACCACTGCGCGCAAGCGCGTCCTGGAGCGCGCGGGCCTCCAGCTCTCTCAGGGCCCGGGGTGCATCCCCAGTGTTCGGAGCTGCCGCGGGAGCGCTCCAGTCGGCGACAGGCTCCGCGCCCCTGCTCGGCGGCACGGCCCCGGGAGCCTCCGGCTGCGACCTCCTGCCCAGCTCGGGTGGCAGGGCCGCCACATCCAGAATCGCGGCGCCCGCTGCCCGCACGAGCGCCAGGCGCAGCACCGTCTTCAGCTCGCGCACGTTGCCGGGCCACGCGTGAGAATGAAGCCGGTCTAGCGCGCTCAGCGACAGCACGGGCCGAGTCTGCCCGGCGGACTGCGCCAGCTCCGCGAGCAGCGCCCGGGCCAGCTCCGGGAGGTCCGAGCGCTCCCGCAGCGGAGGCAGCCGCAGCGTGGCGCCCTGGAGGCGGTAGTACAGGTCGGAGCGGAACGTGCCATTCCGCACTGCCGCCTCGAGGTCCCGGCAGGTGGCCCCGATGAGGCGGAAGCGCGCATGGCGCACGCGCGACTCACCGACGCGCGAGTAGCTTCCATCCTCGAGCACGCGGAGCAGCAGCACCTGGAGCGCGGCGGGCATCTCGGCGAGCTCATCGAGGAAGAGGGTGCCCCCGTCGGCCGCCGCGAGCTTGCCGTCCGCGCCGCCCGTCCGCGCGCCCGTGAAGGCGCCCGGGGCATGGCCGAACAGCTCGCTCTCCAGCAGCGCGGGCGAAAGCGCCCCACAGTTGACGGCCACGAAGGGGCCACTGGCCACGGCGCTGGCGGCGTGCAGGGCCCGGGCGAGCAGCTCCTTCCCGGTCCCCGTCTCCGACAGCAGGAGCACCGGAATGTCCGTGGGGGCGAAGCGCGCCGCCTCCGCCAGGGTGGCGCGCAGGTGCGGGTCGCTGCCCTTGAGTGAGACCCAGGGGCCCTTCTCCGGCGCGGCGGCCGGCGGCACCTCCACGCGAGGCGCCGGAGCAGGTCTCGCACGGGACACGAGCGGCTCCATCCGCGCGAGCACCGCCAGCGCCGCGCCGTCCCCGCCCTCGCTCACCGTCTCGGCATGCACGCGCCAGGGCGTGCCACGGACGTTCGCCTCCAGCGGCGCTCCCCGCAGCGACGCTTCCTTCAGCTCGCGCCAGGAGAGCCCGAGCACCGCGGCCCACGCCCGGTCCGCGCCGGACGTGGCCTCGTCACCCAGCAGGGCTCGCGCGGCGCCGTTGGCCTGGCGGACCCGCCCCGGTGACTCGATGAGGAGGACTGGCCCATCCTCACGCGACAGGCGTGACTCCACGCCACTCCTGGCCGTGGCGGCCACGCGGGCCCAGGCCAGCTCGCGCAGCCGGGCCTCGACGGCGTACGCCATGCTCGCCACCGTCACCAGGACGAGCGGATCCGCCGCGCCCGCGGGCCCGGTGACGTCCAGCACCGCCAGCAGCTCCCCAAAGGGGTCATGCACCGGCGCGGCGTAGCAGACGAGGCCGTGGTGCCGGTGCGCGTAGTGCGCCGGTCCCACCACGGCCACCGCCGAGGACTCCGCCAGCGCGGTGCCGATGGCGTTGGTGCCCCGGGACGTCTCGTCCCAGCAGGCGCCCTCGATGAGGCGCACGTCGTCCGCGTGGGAGCCGAACTCCCCGCCCGAGCCACGCGTGGAGAGGATGACGCCGTCCCGGTCCGCGAGCAGCGCCACGCGGCCGGACGGCAGGGGCGCGGAGGCGAGCGCCTCCATCATTCCCCCGACCTCGTGCCAGACCGGCTCGAGTCGCGCGCGCCGCTCGACGAGCTCCAGGTGTCCCACGCTCGGGCCCTCGCCGGGCAGTCCGGTGCAGGGCGCGCCCAGGGCGCGTGAGCGTTGCCAGCGGCTCAGGATGGGGTGCAGCCCGCTCCCTGCGTCGAGCGCACCGACGAGGAACTGCTCCCAGAGGAGCGGAGAGGCGCTGAGAGTGAGGGTCCCCACGCCTTCATTATTCGGCCAGCCGCCGCGCCGCCGGCAACCCGGCCGCCGTACGAATCTCCGACTCTGGACTGACGCAATGCGCCGTCCGAGCGCCGTGCGTCAGGGCTTCGTCGGGGGTTCCCACAGGCGCTCTCGCGGCAGCGCCAGCACGGTGGCCGCCGAGGCATGGAGCGAGTCCGGAGCCAGCCGTCCGTCACGAGCGGCCCGGCCCAGCCAGTCCTGGATGGCGCCTCCGGTGCGGTCGAAGCCGTCGGCCTTGAGCAGGCCATGGAGGCCGGCGGCCAGCACGTGCATGCCGTCGTCGGCCTTGCGCCAGCGCTCGCCGGCGGGGATGGCGACGCCGAGCCGCTCGTTGATGAGCTGCTCCAGGGCCTCCGCGGTGTCCTCGTCGAAGAGGCCTTCGAGGGTGGTGTACCCGAACTTCGGGTCGTGGTCGGCGACGATGCGGGCGAGCAGCGAGTCGCGGCGCAGCACCGCCAGCGCGTCGACGATGTCCGGGTGCTTCACGTCGAAGGGCGGGTGCAGGATTTCGTGCGCCGCGTTGCGGATGACGAGCGCGTCGGGATAGTCGAGGTGGGTGAGGAACCGCTGGCCGATGACCTTGATGCCGTGGGGCTTGGAGAAGTGCATCAGGTCGATGGCGATGTCCGGCTGGAGCTGACGGCCCAGCAGCCGCTCCTGCTCGGCGATGACGTCCACGCCGGCCAGGCGCTGGTGCAGGGCCTCCTTGCGCCGCTCCACCCGCTCACCGACGACCTCCTGGCGGAGCGCGGGGAAGCCGGCGGTGGCCAGCGCCTCGAACACGCGCGCCAGCGCCGGTCGCGCCTCGAGGAACCAGGCCCAGGCCCCGGCGTCCCAGTACGGGCTGGCGCGGTAGCCGGGCAGCAGCTGCTGCTCCGCATCGGCGAGGGCGCCGCGCAGCTCCGCGAGCGTCCCGGTGGGGCCGGCGGAGAAGACCACGCAGAGGAACGGACCGAGCAGCCGGTCCTGGCTCGAAGAGGAGGCCTTGAGCTGCTGGATGGTGGACACCGCCTCGGGGGCGAGCCTGGGGCCGATGCGGGCCAGCTCCTCCGGGTAGTAGCGGGCGTAGAAGGGGTCCGCGGACAGGGGCCCCAGGAAGCAGAGCAGGTCCAGCCCCTCGGAGCCGGAGACCTTCCAGCGGGTTCGGGACGAGGCCGGGGCACCAGGTGCAGGGAGGCTTCGGGAGGCGCAGCCGACAGCCGCGAGGAGCGGCAGGTGGAGCAGGGCAGTGAGGCAGTCGCGTCGGTTCATGGCCCGCGTGTAGCCGCTACCGGCGTGCCACTCTTGAATCCAGTTGACCTCCGGCCGGCGTTCCGCGCCTCAGCGCGGCCGGCGTGCGTCCCGTGAGGGCGACCACGTCGCGAGTCATGTGCGCCTGGTCGGTGTAGCCCAGGGCGAGGGCGAGCTGGGCCAGCGGCAGGGGTGAGCCGGGAAGCATCCGCCACGCCTGGAGCGCACGCACCTCGGCACGGTAGCGCTTGGGCGACACGCCGTAGGCACGCTTGAACCCGCGAGCGAGGGTCTCCGCCGCCAGGCCCAGGGCGTCCGCCTGCTCCGCCAGGCACAGCGAGGGGTCGGCACGAAGTGCGGCAGCGAGCAGGTCCGGCCAGTCCTGCTGCTGGCCCGTCGCCGGTCCCAGCGACGTGGAGAGGAGGTCCGCCGCGGCCCGGGAGTCGCGCTCGGCCGCCCTCACCACGGCATCGACGTCCCGGAGCATGGCGACCGACACGTCCGGCACCGCGGCGGGAAGCGGCAGGTTCAGCACGACGGCGCCGCGGGTGCCGAACTGGTCGGCATGGGCCTCGAAGGGGCGATGGAAGACCACGGAGCCTGCGCCCAGGTGGAAGCGCCCCGCGTCTCCGGCCTCGACATAGCCACCGGAGACGACGACGGCGGCGTACCCGCTCACATGGAGGTGGCGCTCCATCCGCGTTGCCGCCTGGAACTGCTGCCGGGCGGGCGGTCCCCGGGTGCTCGTCGGCTTGGGCATCGCCCGGAATTGAACCACGTCGGAGGGGTTGGCGCTGCGTTGCCTTCGCGCCTACGGTGCGCGGTCCACGGCTGACGAACAGTCCGGGTTCGAGGAGCGCATGTCCGCCGCCAGCAGTGAAGCAGGGGCCGGGGAGCAGGGGATGGGTGCGATGAAGCTCCTGTGGCGCAACAAGGCGTTCCGCTCCCTGTGGTCCGCGCGGGTCATCTCCTTCACGGGGGACTCGCTCAGCCTGGTGGCGCTGATGCTCCATGTGGCTGGCACCACCGGCCAGGCGCTCGCGGTGTCGCTGCTGCTGCTCGTGGGGGACTTCGCTCCCGCGCTGCTGGGCCCCGTCACCGGAGCCATCAGCGACCGGTTCGACCTGAAGCGGGTGATGATTGCCTGCGAGCTCATCCAGGGCGCGCTGCTGCTCGTCATCGCGCTCACGCTGCCGCCGCTGCCGGTGTTGCTGGCGCTGGTGGGCCTGCGCGCCGTCGCGGGCCAGGTGTTCCAGCCCGCGTCCCGGGCGGCGGTGCCGGCGCTGGTGCAGGGGCGCGACCTGGAGACGGCGAACTCCACCCTCGGCTTCGGGACCAACGCTGCCGAGGCCCTGGGGCCCTTCCTCGCGGCGGCGATGTTCCCCTTCATCGGTGTCCGGGGCGTGCTGCTCGTGGATGCCGTCTCGTTCCTCGTCTCGGCGGTGGTGCTGGCCTTCGTGCCGCCGCTGCCGCCAGTCGCTTCCGGAGAGGAGGGCGCACCCACGTCCTTCTTGCAGCAGGCGAAGCAGGGGCTGGGCTACATCTGGTCGGCGCCCGCGGTCCGCGTCATCGCCCTGGGCTTCTGCGCCGTCGTCGCGTTCAACGGAGTGGACGACGTGGCGCTGGTGGTCCTCGCGAAGGAGACCTTTCGCGCGGGCGACTCGGCGGTGGGGCTGCTGCTGGGCTCCGTCGGGGTGGGGCTGGTGCTGGGCTATGCGCTGCTCGCGCGCTACGGCGCACGCGCGTCGATGCCGGTGCTGCTCATTGCCGGGTTCGCCGTGAGCAGCCTGGGCAACCTGCTCACCGGGCTGGCCTGGGCCGTCTCCGCCGCGCTCGCGATGCAGGCGGTGCGCGGCGTCGGAATCGCGGCGATGGACGTGGCCACCAACACGCTCATCCAGCGCGTGGTGCCGCCGGGGATGCTCGGCCGCGTCTTCGGCAACCTGTATGGCGCCATTGGCGTGGCCGCGGCCCTGTCCTACGTCGGCGGCGGCCTGTTGCTGGATGCCACGTCGGCCCCGGTGACACTGATGGTGGCCGGGGCCGGGGGGACGCTGGCCACGCTGGTGGTGGCGTTCGCCCTGCCGGCCGCGCTGCGCAGGAGCACGATGTCATGACGGAAGCGCCGGAACCGTCAGACCGTGGAACCCGGGGTGCACGGCCTTCACGTACGCGTATCGGGCGAGCGCCCCCACCACTTGCCTTCGGATGTCCCCATGATGCCCTTCCTTCCGAATCCCGATGATGAGCTCGGCACGCACAACCCGCTCCTCCTCACCGTCGACAACCTGCTCAGCGCCGAGGAGTGCCGCGCGATGATTGAGCGAATCGAGCAGGAAGGACCGACGGCGGCGCCCATCACCACGTCGGCCGGGTTCGTCATGCGTCCCGACATCCGCAACAACACCCGGGTGATGTTCGACGACGTCCCGCTGGCGACAACGCTGTTCGAGCGCATCGCGCCACACCTGCCGCGCCGGCTCGAGGGCAAGTGGGAGGTGTGCGGAGCGAACGAGCGCCTGCGCTGCTATCGCTATGAGGCGGGTCAGTACTTCGCTCCGCACTTCGATGGCGCCTTCGTGCGCAACCACAATGAACGGAGCCTGCTCACCTTCATCGTCTACTTGAATGACTGCCCGCATGGCGGCGCGACGAACTTCTTCGCGCTCGAGCAGTCCGTGAAACCCCGCATGGGCACCGCCCTGCTCTTCAACCACCATCTGTTCCACGAAGGCGCGATCGTCACCGAAGGACTCAAGTATGCGCTTCGCACCGACGTCATGTATCGGCGTGTGGGGGCGTGACGGCCTGCTTCAGCCTGGCGAGGGTGAAAGCCCCTCGCCGTGGCGGCTCCAGCGCTCCTGGAGCCGCGGGAGCACGGCGCGGAAGGCGATGAACCACAGAGCGCCCGCGACCAGGTCGACGGCGTAGTGGTAGCGCAGCACCACGGTGGACAGGATGATGGCCACGGCCACCGGCAGCAGCGCCCGGAAGCGGCGAGGGTGCTCGCGCCGGTCATGTTCGAGCAGCACGAGGGTGATGTACGTGTGCAGGCTCGGGAAGATGTCGAACGCGGAGGAGCCGCTCGCCACCACGGCCGCGTTCAGCCGGGTGAGCCACCCGCCCTCGATGGGCACGGTGAAGAGCTCCGGGAATGCTACCGCCGGACCGAGCCCCGGCAGCAGGTAGTACCCGGCGATGCCCGGCACATACGCGGAGAAGACGTAGGTGAAGAAGCGCTCCGCCCGCGCGCGGGGCCCCACGACTGCCCACGCCATCGCGAGGTGCAGGTACGCGTGGAACGCGAGGTAGCTCGCGCTGAACACCTCGTTCACCCACGGCGTGCTCCACTGCTGGAGCCACGCCGACGGCGTGACGCCGAACACGAGCACATCGGCGGCGAGCAGCCACCCGTCCCGGGCCGGCAGCCCCAGGGCGGGGATGGTGTGCTTCACGGACGCGTAGAAGAAGAACGTCGCGGCATAGGCCAGGAGCAGCCGCACGCGGAAGGCGTGGGCGAGCCCGTCCAGGCGAGCGAGCACCGCCACGCTCGCGATGAACAGGACCGTGGCCCCGAGCACCCGTGGAGTGATGGCGGCGTCGAGGCCCGCGACGACCAGCAGGGCCACGGAGAGCGCCACGCCGAAGCCGGCCAGCAGCGCCTCGTGCGGATACGGCCGCTCAGGCATCCGGCGTGACGCGCTTCAGCTCGCGCATGAGCGAGCCGCTGACGACGCCGCGCACGAACGAGAAATAGGACGGGATGAAGGGAGCCCCCTGCGCCACCAGCTCCGAGCGCAGCGTCCGGTGCAGCTCGGGGAGGTTGTACCAGGGCACGCGCGGATACAGGTGGTGCTCCAGGTGGTAGTTCTCGTTGCACATGAAGAAGCGCGTCACCGGGTTGGACAGGATGGTGCGCGAGCCCCGGACGGGGTGGTTGCTCTCCGGCAGGAACGTGTGCTGGCTCATCCCCCGGATGTTCACGAGCGTGTTGATGACGAGCATGGGAATCACCCACGCATGGAGCAGCACCGTCCCGGGCACGAAGGCCGCCGCGAGCGCGGCGCCCACCGCGAGCAGCGTCACCTCCAGCGCTATCCATCGGCGCTCGGAGGACGTCCCGTGCTTCCAGCCGAGGATGGGAATCATGGTGATGTACGCGGGGTAGCCGAGCAGCAGCCGCCCGATATGCATCAGCAGCTCCAGCCAGCGCCGCCCGGTGTAGTTGCCGTAGTGGTCCGGGTCCTTCCCTCCGCCCAGGTCCACATGGTGCCGGAGGTGCAGCACCTTGTAGGCCGCGAAGTTCTGGAGCACGGGGAGCGCGCAGGCGATACCGCCCAGGCGGTTGAGCCAGCGGCGTCGTGACAGGCTGCCGTGGACGGCCTCGTGGGTGAACAGGCTGATGCCGTGGAGCGACGCCGCGGCGACGACGTACAGCACCACGCGTGCGAGCCACTCCGGTGCCGAGGAGGAACCCGTCGCGAGCCGGACGGAGAGCACCGCGGCGACCGCGTAGAACGCGATGAACAGGACAAGCCGGGGAACGTGCCGGAAGTCGACTTGTTCGAGTGCACGCAGCGTGGAGGGAGTGAGGGGAGCGGTCGGAAGCGGCATGGCTGTTCCGGGAGGAGGGGACGATGCCATACAGTCGGCGCCTCCGTCGACGTCACCTCCCGTCGCCGAATGCTTCCCGTGAGCTCAACGCCGTACCGACTGAAGTTCGCCGTCGTCCGCGAGGACCCCGAGCTGGAGCTGGCGCTCGTCGCACGCACGAAGGCGCGAGCCGTCCTCACCGTGGCCTCCGGAGGCTGCACCCTGCTCACCCTCGCCCGGCGTCACCCGGAGCTGGACCTGGTGGGCTTCGACTTCAACCCGCGCCAGCTCGCCCACGTGCGGGAGAAGGCACAGGGCCTGGGCCGTCTGCCGCTGGAGCGGTTCAGCGTAGGCGACGCGGACCCGGCCGGGCTGAACCAGCGGGGTGAGTTCGAGGGACTGTTCCGCACACTCCGTCACTTCGTCGAGGAGTTCGTCGCGCCGGCCTCCGAGCTCGCGGCCTTCTTCGCGCCGGCCACCTCCGCCGGGGAGCGCGGCGCGCTGCTGTCCCGCTGGTTCGGCTCGCCCTACTGGCCGGTGGCGTTCGACCTGGCGCTGGCGGCTCCGTTCCTTCACGCGATGTTCGGCCCGTCGGCGACGCAGCATGCGGAGCCCGGCTCGTACCCCGGCTACTTCCGGTCCGTCTTCGAGCGGGGGCTGCGGCGGGAGGACGCTCCGCGCAACCCGTTCCTCCAGCACGTGCTGCTCGGCAGGTACCTTCCAGAGGATGCCCCCGAGTACCTGCGCGCGGACCGCCCGCTGACGCTGTCGCTCGTCGAGGGCTCGCTCCCGGACGTCCCGGGGCTGGGGCGCTTCGACGTCGTCTCGCTCTCCAACATCTTCGACTGGTCGGACGACACGCTGGTCGCGAGCTGGGCCGCGCTGCTCTCCCGCGAGGCCCGGCCCGGCTGCGCGGTCCTCTGCCGGCAGCTCAACAACCGCCGGGACCTACGGCGCTTCTTCGAGCCCGCCTTCGAGTTCGACGACGCGCTCGGCGCGGAGCTGCTCGGGAGGGACCGCAGCCTCTTCTACGAGCGCATCGAAGTCGGATTCCGACGATGAGCGGCGTGCGCTACGTGGTCGTCCGCCCCGACTCGCTCGGGCCCTATGTCGAGCGGCTGCGCCAGCTGGAGCAGGGCATCCTCTATCCGCTGGCGGATGGGGCGGACCACTTCTTCATCGACCACGGGCCCGACTACCACCCGTTCTTCTCGTCCATGGGCGAGGCGTACTTCCTGCTCGCCCTGCGCGGTGACACGCTGCTCGGCTCGGTGACCGGCGTCGCCCGGAAGGCCGTCCGGGGCCGCCGCTCCATCGACTCGCTCTACATCTGCGACCTCAAGGTGACGGCGTCCGCGCGCGGCACGGGGCTGGCGCGAAGGCTCATCCTCCAGGGGCTCATGCACCTCTTCCGCATTCCGGCCCTGCGCCGCACCCGGCTGCTGTACGGCGCCGCGATGCGAGGGGCGCGGGGTGATGTGATGCACACGGCGCGCGGCTGGAATCCGCTGCGGATGGGACGGCCCGCGAGCCGGCTGGCGCTCTACTTCGTCCCGCCCTCCCGGCTCGCGGAGCTGGACGCTCGGGGCGGGCCCGGGCTGCCACCGGGGGAGGGACTGCTCCTGGGGCCGGCGCCGGGGCGGAGGCTCGAAGGGGCGGGCTGGTGCACCACGGCCGGGAGCAAGGACCTCCAGCGACTGTCGACGCGCAGTCCCTGGCCGCTCGTGCACCTCGCGGCGCCGCCCGAGGCGTGGCCCCACGGCTGGGCGGAATACCTGCGCACCTGCGGTGAAGAGCTCGTGGCCCGGGGCGGGGACGCGCTCGCCTGCTTCAGCGTCGATGAGCGGCTGGTGGGCCACACGGAATGGTTGCGCAGCGCGGGCCTGGCCCCCGACTCGGTGTGCACCGTCTATTCTCTCGACCTCTCCTTCCCGGTAGAAGCGACAGCATGGGTGCACCTTCCGTCCTCCGAAATCTGAAGCTGCGCCATCACATCACCGGACTGAAGGCGGAGTGGAATGCGCTGGAGTCGCCCTACCTGCGCGCGCTGAGGGACGGCTCGTTAGCGCGCGAGGCCTTCATCGAGACGCAGCTCCAGTTCTTTGGCGCCGTCTCGCACTTCTCCCGGCCCATGGCCCTGCTGGCGAGCCGCCTGCCCCGGCCCGACCAGCGGCTGCCCCTCGTGGAGAACGTCTTCGACGAGCACGGGCGCGGAGACCTGGGACACGGCCATGAGCGCACGTTCCTGCTGCTCCTGGAGCGGTTGGGCGCCGACCTGAGCCGTGTCCGCCGGAGCGGGACTTGGCCCGAGGTGCGCGCCTTCAACGCCGCGCTGACGGGCCTGGCCGCGTTCGACCCGCCGCTCACCGGGCTCGCGGTGTTCGGCGTCATCGAGGACCTCTTCAGCGCCATCTCGCTGGAGCTGGGGCGCGGCATCGTCTCGCGCGGGTGGCTCGTGGCCTCCGAGGTGGCGCACTACCCGACGCACGCGACGCTCGACGAGGAGCACGCGGAGGGCTTCTACCTGCAGCTCGACGGGCCCTACGGAGAGGACGCGCGAGCGGCGGAGGAAATCGAGCAGGGGCTCGCGCTGGGAGGGCACCTCTTCCTGCACCTCTATGACGACCTCTACCGGGGACGCGGGCGCCGCGGCTGAGGCGCGGCAGCGCACCCATGGACGACAAGCGCTACCGCATCCCGGCGGGGCTCCACCGGGTGGAGCAGGACATCGAGAAGAGCCGCTTCATCACCACGGCCGCCCACGCGCCGACGGTGGAGGAGGCGAAGGCCTTCATCGCCCGCGTCCGCGACGAGTTCCCGGATGCGAACCACAACTGCTGGGCCTACGTCGTGGGGCCTCCGGGCTCCACGGCGCAGGTGGGCATGAGTGACGACGGCGAGCCCCACGGGACGGCGGGCCGGCCGATGCTGACGGCCCTGCTCCACGGCGGTGTCGGGGACGTGGCCATGGTCGTCACCCGCTACTTCGGGGGAACGCTGCTGGGGAAGGGCGGGCTGGTGCGGGCCTACACCTCGGGCGTCCAGCAGGCGCTGGAGGGCCTTCCCACCACGGAGCGTGTGCGGAAGGTCCGACTCGCCGTCGAGCTGGAGTACGCGAGCATCGACGGCCTGCGCCGGCTCCTGCCCTCATACGAGGTCCAGGTGGTGTCGGAGGAGTACGCGGCCACGGTGGGCTACCGCCTGGAGCTTCCCGTCAGCCGCGTGGAGGACTTCAAGGTGGCGCTCCTGGACCTGACCCAGGGACAGGTGCTCATCGAGGCGGAGGAGCCCGAAGGTTGACCGTGGGCCCCGCAGAGGGGAGCCTCCACGGCGATGAGCGCAGGCCCCGACCTCTTCTCCGCTTCCGTCGATGTGAACCGCTTCGCGCCGCTGGCCGAGCGGATGCGCCCGCGCAAGCCCGATGAGTTCATCGGGCAGGCCCACCTGCTCGGCCCTGGCGCTCCGCTGCGCCAGCTCATGGAGCGCAAGGCCATCGTGTCGTCCCTGTTCTGGGGCCCGCCGGGCGTGGGCAAGACGACGCTGGCGCGCATGCTCGCCTCCAGCGTCGAGGCGGAGTTCGTCATCCTCTCCGCGGTGTCGGACGGCATCCCCCGCATCCGGGAAGTGGTGGCCGAGGCCGAGCGCCAGCGCAACCAGTACTCCCGGCGCACCGTCCTCTTCGTGGACGAAATCCACCGCTGGGCGAAGAACGTCCAGGAGCAGGCGCTGCCCCACGTGGAGAGCGGTCTGCTCGTCCTGCTGGGAGCCACTACGGAGAATGTCAGCTTCGAGGTGCGCCCCGCCCTCATCAGCCGGTGCCGCGTCTTCCAGCTCAAGGAGCTCACCCTGGCGGACATCCAGGGTGCGCTCACGCGGGCGCTCGACGACGCGAAGCGGGGGCTCGGGGCGCGGAAGCTGACGGTGGGCGAGGAGGCGCTGACCCTGCTGGCGAAGGGAGGCGCGGGCGACGTGCGCAAGGCGCTGGGCGCACTGGAGTTCGCGGCCAGCCTCACCGCCGACGGTGGGGAGATAACGCCCGAGCTGGCCCGCGAGGCGGTGGGTACCAGCCTGTCGCGCCACGACAAGGACGGGGACGAGCACTTCGACCTGCTGAGCGCGCTCCAGAAGTCGTGCCGGGGCTCCAACGCGCAGGGCGCCATCTTCTGGGCGGCGAAGCTGCTCCAGACGGGCGATGTGGTGTCGCTGTGGCGCCGGCTCAAGGTGATTGCGGTGGAGGACGTGGGCATGGCGATGCCCGAGGCCATCGGCATCGTCCGCGCCTGCGAGGAGAGCTTCCACTCCATCGGCATGCCGGAGGGGCGGCTCTTCGTGGCCCATGCCGTCGTCACGCTGGCGACGGCGAAGAAGAGCAACCGCGCCTACCAGGCGATGAACGCGGCGCTGGAAGCCCTGGAGCAGCACCCCAACGCGGCCCCGCCGCTGCACCTGCGCAACGCCCCCACGGAGCTGATGAAGGAGCTGGGACACGGGCAGGGTTACCAGCCGCCGTGGACCTTCAAGGACCACTACGCGCCCGGGCAGACGTACCTGCCCGCGCCGCTGGAGCGTGCCGTCTTCTACCGTCCGAGCAAGGAAGGCTACGAAGCGGAGGTCCACGAGCGGATGACGCACTGGTGGCGCGAGGACAAGGCCGCCAAGGGCGAGTAGCTTGCTGCCAGGCGACGCGGGCTCGGAGGAACCCATGGCCTGGTGGAACCCCTTCAAGAAGACTGACGCGCAGACCGCTCCCGTGAGCGCCGCCCCGCGGGCCTCGACCTCGAAGGAGCTGGAAGAGCGCCTGCTCCGGGACCGCATCATCATGCTCGGCACCCCCATCGACGACGAGATAGCCAGCCGCGTCGTCGCGCAGCTGCTCTTCCTGGAGAGCGAGAGCCCCACGCGGAGCATCCGCCTCTACCTCAACTCCCCTGGCGGCTCGGTGACCGCGGCGCTCGCCATCTGCGACACGATGGAGTTCGTGAGGTCGGACGTGTCGACGACGTGCGTCGGCCAGTGCTCTGGAATCGCCGCGCTCATCCTCGCGCTCGGCGCGCGGGGCCAGCGCTTCGCCATGGCTGGCAGCCACTACCTCCTCACGCCCCTGACGGGCGGCAGCAGGCCGGGGGATGCGGCGGTCATGGACCGGATGCGCCAGACCTTCGCCGAGCGGCTGGCACGCGCCACGGGCCAGTCGGTCACCCAGGTGCTGCTGGACTGCGAGGCGGAGCGGCGCATGAACGCCCAGGAGGCCAAGGACTATGGGCTGGTGGACGGAGTCGTGGACAGGCCTGGGGGCTGACGCAGCGGCATGAAGCGCCAGCCAAAGGCCCACATCGGGACGGCCGTGGCACCGAAGCCCGCGCCCAGCCCGTACAGCACCTCGTCGAGCGGCACGCCCAGGAGCCTGCCCGGAAACAGCAGGCTGGGCCTCCACGTGCGGTCGAAGACTCCGGGCACGAGCGCGGCGAAGACGAGGCACAGCCCCAGGTAGATGAGGGCCGTCAGCAGGGCTCCGAGCAGGCTGGGAACCGCCAGATCACGGCGCGCGAGCAGCAGGGCCGTGGAGACGGACACCATGGCCACCACCGCCGCATAGAGGATGGGCACGCCCGCCGCGAGCAGTGCGCCCGTCACCGCCAGGGCGGCAGTGAAAGCTCCCGCGGCGCGGAGCCAGGGCCGTGTGACGGGCAAGCCCTGGGGCACGGGCGTCCGGCGGAACACCACCGCATAGGACGATGACGAGAAGGCCCCCAGCCCCACGACGAACAGCACGTCCTCGATGCCGAAGCCGATGAGGTCCGCGAGCCCGAAGAGGAACCGGGGCGTCCAGTACTCCGGATAGAAGAGCCACTCCGTCGCCGCGAACGGCAGGGAGGTTCCAGCGGCTCGCAACATCAGGGGGCGCAGGTCCGGGCGCGTGAGCCAGAAGCTGACTCCCGGCACCAGGAACAGCAGTGACAGGACGAGGAACTCGTACCGCACGCGTGCCTCAGCCCAATGCGAGGCCGACGAGGGGAAGGCAGACCATGGCCGTCGTCGCGCCAATGGCCGCCGCCACGCGCAGCAGCATGCGCCGCGAGCCGGGCGGAGCGGGACGTGTCAGCACCACCCCTACGGCCGCCAGCGCGGGCAGCAGCAGCCACGCGTCCGCGCGCAGGCCCACCGCCGCCAGCCCGAGCGGCGCGAGCGCCAGCGTCAGGGCATTCAGCGCCAGGATGACCCACGCGGCACGCTCACCGCCCACGCGCGCGGGCAGGGTGAGCTTCCGGCTCTCGCGGTCGGACGGCTCGTCCGGCAGCGCGGTGGCGATGGCACAGGCCAGGTGCGTGGGCAGCAGGCACGCGACGAGCCACCAGGGAAAGCGGCCGAGCGCTCCTCCCTGCGCGAGGTACCCATAGAGCGGGAGCACGCCGCTGACGCCCACCATCTGCAGCAGCTCGCCCCCGCCCCGGTACGAGAGCCGCAACGGCGCGTAGCTGTAGGCCCACAGCAGTGCCAGCGCCACCAATGCCAGGGGCACGAGCAGCGGCACGCCACGCGTCACCGCGAGCCCCACCGACACCAGCAGCAGTCCCACCGCGCAGACGAGCGCGGCGATGCCGAGCGCACGCGCCGAGAGTCGCCCCTCCACCAGCACCCGCGAGCCGCCGGAGAACACGGTGGCCGTCCGGTTGCGGCGGTCCGTCTCCTGGTCCGCCCAGTCATTGGCGTAGACGATGAAGAGCTGGTCCAGCACGCCGAAGAGCTGCACTCCGACCAGCGTTGCCATGTCCAGCGGGTGCCCCGACAGGCGGACCGCGACCAGCTGTCCGAGCAGCAAGGGCAGCGCGATATAGGACTGCGACGGCAGCCGCGAGGCCTGGAGCCAGGCCCGGAGGGCCGTCATGGACGCCCCTCGCGCGACAGGCCCAGGCGGCGGGCCGCCTCCGTGCGCAGGTCGGCGAAGGGCAAATCCCACCGGGGCTCGCCTTCCAGCCGCCACGCCTTCACGGGGATGTGGCCCTCCCGCGCGAGCGCCCGGTGCAGCCGCGTCTCCTCGTCCGGCTCCCGCGCGAAGCCGAAGGGGTTGCGGTACTCCACGCCCTGGAGCTGCGAGTACTTCGCGTCGTTATTGGCGATGAGCGCGAGCAGCGACTCCCGCCGGCCCTCCAGGTACTCGAGGAAGGCCGCATCGAAGGGGCGGATGGCCGCGCGCTGCTCGGGCTCACGCATCACCCAGCGGGCCCAGTCGTAGCCGAAGAGGAAGTCGTGCGCGTAGCGGAAGCGCAGCTCGGACTTGACGCCGAAGCCGTGGCACAGCGTCATCACCCTGCGGGCGAAGGCCTCCATCTCCCGCGGCCCTCCGGCGTCCCACAGACAGCGGGCCGGGTAGTCGAGGTCCCAGAAGATGTTGTGCGGGAAGTTCTCCACCAGCGCCTGGACGATGTCGCAGAGCCCCTCGGTGAAGGCCCGCAGGCGCACGACGTCTTCCTGTCCCGCCGCCACGCGCTCCGCCAGCTCGCGCGGAGTGGGGGCACGCTCCCGTTCTGGAGAGAGCGAGGCGCGCGCGCCAAGCAGCGGCTCCAGCGCCTCCAGCCGGGCGCACAGGGCATCAGGCAACGGGTTCATGAGGCCTGCGCTCCGAGCGGGCCCCGGCCGACGAGCAGCAGCATGCCGGACAGGGTGAGCGTCCCCCACCAGATGGCGCGGTGCAGCTCCAGCTTGTACGCGGACTGCGCGCCGAAGGCATTCGTCACCGCGTCCGGGCTGCGGCGCCAGGCGCGCACCCCGAAGAACAGCACCAGCGAGGCGGCGGGAATCACCGCGGCCGGCGGAGGCGCCTCGCGGGCCATCCACGGTGCCCCGAACCACAGCAGCGAGCCCAGCACCAGCAGGGCCTCCGAGCCCCGGCGGGCCGCGGCGTTGCCTCGCAGCGACGCCCAGGTGCGCTTGCCTCCGGCGCGGTCGCTCTCCTCGTCGGACAGCCCGCTGGCCAGCGCGCTCGACAGCGCCATCGCGAGCATTCCCGGCGCCAGTGCCACGAGCCACGCCGGCGCCCACTGGCCGCACTGCGCATACGCGTGCAGCGCGGGGAGCACGCCACCGACGCCCACCATCTCCAGCAGCTCGCCGCCGCCCCGGTAGTTGAGCCGCAGCGGAGGCAGCGTGTAGGCGATGAAGACGAACAGGGCGAGCGCGGCGATGGGCAGCAGCAGCGGGCGCTCCAGCACGGCCCCGGCGACGGCGGCTATCAGCAGCGCCACCACCCCGGCGCCCAGCCCCGCGACGAGCAGGGCCCTGGCGGGGAGGATGCCGTCCGGAATCGTCTTGGGGGAGCCGGCCCTGGGGAACATCTGGCGCTTGAGGGCGTCCACCGTCCTGTCGCCCCAGTCGTTGAGCAGGACGATGAAGGCCACGTCCGCCACCATCCACAGCACACCGAAGGCGAGCGCCCGCGCGGAGGGGCCTCCCGCATGCACCGCACCCACGGCCTGTCCGAGGACGGCCGGGACGAACACCTTCGGCCAGCTCGCGGGCTTGAGGGCGTACCACCAGCGCTCCGCGAGGCCCATCGACTCGACATGCATGAGTCCCGTCTCCCTGAGGACGGGAAACATGTGCTGTTCCCCGCTCGCTAGCAAGGAAGGCGGCAGGCCCCTGTCGAACCCTGGCGGAAGCCGCCAGGGCCCTGGGAAGCCGGTGTCGGGGGACTGCGCTTCAGTACTTCAGGCCCGGCACGAGCGCGCCGGTGGTCCACCCGCGGTTGTGGGCGCTGAAGATGCCCACGCCGTAGGCGCTGCCCTTGGCCTCGATGGTGCGCCCGTCGCCGAGGCTGATGGCCACGTGGCCGGGACGGAAGAGCAGCGCGCCGCGCGTGCGCAGCGCCTCGGCCACGGAGATGGTGGTGCCCTTGTTCTTCACGTGCGGGAGCTGGTTCATCGTCCCGTCGGGGATGCTGACGCCGGCCTGGTGGGCCGCCCACTGGACCAGCTCCGAGCAGTCGAAGGCCTTCGGGTTCTTGTCGTTGAGGTTGACCTCGGCGCCGAAGATGTAGCGGTCCCCTGCCTGGGACAGCGCCTTCTGCACGAAGGTCTCCGCGGTGCCGCGACCGGTGGGGCCCGGGTTGGAGGGGGGCGGCTTCGCACCGCCCGCGCGCAGGGCGCCCCACGTCTTCGGCCCGACGATGCCGTCCGCCGTCAGTCCCTTGGCGCGCTGGAAGGCCAGCACCGCGGCCTTCGTCTTCGGACCGAAGTCCCCATCGGCTTTGCCGGGGTTGAAGCCCGCGGCGGCCAGCCGGCGCTGCAGGTCCGCCACCACCGGGCCCTTCGAGCCCATGCGCACGGTGGCCGGCAGCGCGGAGGCAGCGGCAGTGGAAACTTTGCGAGAGCCGGTAGCGGAGACGTTGGGGGACATGGGCAACTCCAGCAGGCGTGGGGGGCGGCCTATTTTTCCTGGATTGTCGGGAGAAGATGTCCAGGGTTGCGTGGACCTGGCGCGATTTGCGCGACCTGTCTCCCGGCGTTCACTGCTTGCTCGGCCGCGAGCGGCTCCGTATCTCCCACTGAGGCCCTCTTCCCCGGAGTCCCCATGGCCGCCCCCTCTTCGCAGTCAGGCTCCCCCAACCGGTTGGCCCGTGAGCCGTCTCCGTACCTGCGCCAGCACGCCCACAACCCGGTGGACTGGTTCCCCTGGGGCGAGGAGGCGCTCGCCCGCGCGAAGGCCGAGGACAAGCCCATCCTGCTGTCGGTGGGCTACTCGGCCTGCCACTGGTGCCACGTCATGGCGCACGAGTCGTTCGAGTCTCCGGACATCGCCCGGCAGATGAACGAGGGGTTCATCAACATCAAGGTGGACCGCGAGGAGCGGCCGGACCTGGACCAGCTCTACCAGGGCGTGGTGCAGCTGATGGGGCAGGGCGGCGGCTGGCCGCTGACGGTGTTCCTCACGCCGGACCTGAAGCCCTTCTACGGAGGCACCTACTTCCCGCCCGAGGACCGCTTCGGACGCCCCGGCTTCCCCCGGCTGCTGGCGTCGCTGCGCGAGGCGTGGGCGCACAAGCGGGAAGAGGTGGGCAAGCAGGCCCGGCTCTTCGAGGAGGGCCTGGGCGAGCTGGCCGCCTACGGCCTGGACGCCGCACCCGGCACGCTGTCCGCCGGGGACGTGGTGGAGCTGGGCCGGCGCATGGCGCAAGAGGTGGACCCGGTGCACGGCGGGTTCGGCGGCGCGCCCAAGTTCCCCAACCCGATGAACGTGGCGCTGCTGCTGCGCGCCTGGCGCCGCGGCGGTGGCGCGCCGCTGAAGGACGCGGTGTTCCTCACGCTGGAGCGCATGGCGCTGGGCGGCGTCTACGATCAGCTCGGCGGAGGCTTCCACCGGTACTCGGTGGACGCGCGGTGGCTGGTGCCGCACTTCGAGAAGATGCTCTACGACAACGCGCAGCTGCTGCACCTGTACGCGGAGGCGCAGCAGGTGGAGCCCCGGCCGCTGTGGCGCAAGGTGGTGGAGGAGACGGTGGAGTACCTGCACCGGGAGATGACGGACGCAGGCGGCGCCTTCTACGCGGCGCAGGACGCGGACAGCGAGGGCGAGGAGGGGAAGTTCTTCGTCTGGCGCCCGGAGGAGCTCCAGGCGGTCCTGCCCCCGGCCTGGAAGGACCTGGTGCAGCGCCACTTCCGAATCACGCCGGAGGGCAACTTCGAGGGAGGCGCCACGGTGCTGGAGGTGGCGGTGCCGGTGGAGGACCTGGCGCGCGAGCGTGGGGTTCCGGTGGCGGAGCTGGAGCGGGAGCTGGCCGCGGCGCGCACGGCGCTCTTCGAGGCGCGCGAGCAGCGGGTGAAGCCGGGGCGCGACGACAAGATTCTCGCGGGGTGGAACGGGCTGACGATTCGCGGGCTGGCGCTCGCCGCGCGCGTCTTCGAGCGGCCGGACTGGGCCCGGCGGGCCGCGGACGCGGCGGACTTCGTGCTCGCGAAGCTGTGGGACGGGACGCGGCTGGCGCGCTCGTACCAGGAGGGACAGGCGCGCATCGACGGCTTCCTGGAGGACTACGGCGACCTGGCCTCGGGGCTGACGGCGCTCTACCAGGCCACCTTCGACGTGAAGTACCTGGAGGCAGCGGACGCGCTGGCGCGGCGCGCGGTGGAGCTGTTCTGGGATGCGCGGAAGGGGGCGTACCTCACGGCGCCCCGGGGGCAGAAGGACCTGGTGGTGGCGACGTATGGGCTCTTCGACAATGCGTTTCCCTCGGGAGCCTCCACGCTGACGGAGGCCCAGGTGGCGCTGGCGGCGCTCACGGGTGACAAGCGGCACCTGGAGCTGCCGGAGAAGTACGTGGCGCGGATGCGTGAGGGGCTGGTGGGCAACCCCATGGCCTACGGGTACCTGGGGCTGGCGGCGGACGCGCTGCTCGACGGCGCGGCGGGCGTCACCTTCGCCGGGACGCGCGAGGCGGTGGCGCCGCTGCTGGCCTCCGCGAACCGCGTGTATGCGCCCACGTTTGCCTTCGGCTGGAAGGAGCCCGGGGCGCCGGTGCCGCCACTGCTGGCGGAAATCCTCGAGGGCCGTGAGCCCGTGGGAGACAGGGGCGCGGCCTACCTGTGCCGGGGCTTCGTCTGCGAGCGGCCGCTCACGGAGGCAGAGGCGCTGGCGGGGCGGCTGGTGGCGGCTCCCACCGGGGCCTGAGGTTCGACCGGGCCCCGGTGGAGGTGTGGGCGCTCAGGGGTGCGCCGTCGCTTCGGCCTCGGCTTCGAGCCCGGGGTACTCGTAGGTGTCCGAGCGGGCCATGGTCGCGTCGAGGTCGGAGAGCGTGAAGTCATCCACGGTCATCGTGCCGACGCGGTCCAGCGACATGCCGAGGCTGAGGAAGCGGGCCGCGCTGGGGGCCGACGGCGTGGTCCACTCGGCGCGGGTGTAGCTGCTGGTCGCCGGCAGCAGGGGGCCCTGGGTCCAGTAGTCCCAGACGCCCGAGCTGTTGCGGTAGTACGCCTTGAAGCGGACCGACGTGGTGGACTTGTACCAGGCGGAGATGCGGTAGCGGTGGCCGGTGACGGCGGCCGGGGCGCACGTGCCGCTGTCCTGCGTGGAGAGGAGCTTGCGGTCGCCGCTGGAGATGCTGGTGATGCGCAGCTGCTGCGCCCAGCTCCCGCTGTGGGCATCGGACGTGCGGCTCCACGTGAAGGTGTTGGTGCCGAAGCCACCGCGCTGCCAGCAGTCCGGTGTGCCGTCGCCGTTGCTGTCCGTCTCCAGCGAGGGGTTCTTGAACAGCTGCGTGGGGCTCACGACGGGAGGTCCGCTGACAGGCGGCCTCAGCGTCCCGCCGATGACGGTGTCCATGAGGGCGACGGTGGTGCCTCGCGTGGCGCGGAGGGCCAGCCAGTCGAGGAACGCGGCGAGCGTGGCGGGCGAGGTGGAGTAGGTCTGGGCCGGGTTGCAGGGGCCACAGATGTGGTGGAAGACGATGGGCACCCAGCCGCCGCCGTTGTTCTCGGCCTGGGTGACGTAGGCCTGGAGGGTGGACAGGCTGGTGGTGTCCTGGACGGAGCCGTGGGTGCGAATCGCGAAGGCATCCGCGGGAGGGACGGGCTCGGCGTAGGGATTGCCGCTGCTGCCGGAGGGGCTGCGCAGGCCGCCGCTCTCCCGGGCGGAGTTGTAGTTGCAGTCGATGACAATCTGCCGGGTGACGGAGTCCTTGTCGCCGAACGGGTAGGCGAACGAAGTCACGCGGAAGCCCGCGTTGAGCAGGGCCACGCGGTCGTTGCAGATTTCGCGTCGCTGGTCGTCCGGGGACAGCTCGGTCAGGCGTGGATGGGAGAGGGTGTGGCCGCCAATCTCGTGGCCGGCGTCCTGGAGGGCGCGCACCTGCTCGAGCGTGAGGCGGCCGGACTGTCCCAGCTTGCCGCTGTTGATGAAGAAGGTGCCGCGCATGCCCCTGGCCTCCAGCATGGCGGCGGCCTGGAACTGACTGGCCAGACAGTCGTCGAAGTTCAGCGAGACGACGACCTGCCCTGGCGCGAGAGCGATGGTTCCCATGGTGTCCCCCTTTGAGTGGACGGTTCTCTTCGCTGGGAGGGAGTCACCGGGGGGCGGGTGTGACGCTGCCTGTCGGAGCCGCAGGGGCGCTCGGCCAGCGGGGAAGCTCCGTGGCCTGAGGCGCGAACGCACGCGGGGCGCGGAAGGCCTTCTCAGGCCCCGCGCCCCGCGGTGTCACTCACGTCTGGCGATGAGAACTAGAACAGCCGGATGGTGTCTGCCTGGCCACCGCCCCGGACGCTGCGCAGCGACTGGGCGTTGCCGTAGACGTTGGCTTCGGTGCAGTTCCCCAGTGCGCCGATGTAGCGCACATTGATGCTGTCCGCGGCGCCGCGCGGACGCACGATGATGCCGCTGAACGCCACCAGCGTGTTGCGGTCATCCGCGTCCAGCGGCGTCTCCGCCTGCTTGAAGCCCACCGTCAGGGTGAGGCCATCCGCGGACACCTCGGCCGTCACCGTCTCCGACGCGTTGTTGCCCGCCACGTCGGTGACGAAGCGACCCATGACGCCATCGTTGTCACGGTCGAACGTGGACAACTGGGCCACCTGGCAGTCCGCCGTCCGGGGCGCAATCTCCACCGGCCGGTTGAAGGTGACGACCAGCTTGCCAGTCTGGCCATGCAGGGTGTCCGGGTCGTCCGCGTTGGAGAACACCGCGTAGAAGTTGTCATCCGTCGAGGCAGAGGTGCTGACGGACATCGCCTGCTCCGGCTGGCTCATGCCCGCGGTGATGTCCGACTGACCCGACAGCACGCGGCCGTCCACCGCGCCGGGCAGCACCGCCTCGCAGTGGTACGTAGCGCCATTGACGAGCTGCGCGCCCGGGATGACTGCGAGGCCGTTGGCATCCGTGACGGCGCTCACCGTCGTGCTGCCCGTGGCCTCCGGCGGCAGGAAGTTGCCCGCCGTCTGCAGCAAGTTGCCCTGCTCCAGCCGGTACTGGCAGTTCACCTTCGCGTCCGGCACCGCGCGGCCGTTCAGGTTCACCAGGAAGCGGTAGTCCACCGCGAAGCCCGTGGGGAACACGCGGAGGTTCACCACCTCCTGCGCGCCCTCGTGCTCGAACTCCTCGTTCCACGTCTGCATCGTATAGCGGCCCAGGAACCGCTCGTAGCCCGGCGCCTGCGCGATGATGGGGAACTCCTCGCCCAGCGGGATGCCATCAATCTGATAGCAGCCGTCCGCCTCGATGGAGTTCTCCTGGTTCAGGTCGCCCGAGCCACACGGCTTCGCCCGGCGGAACTCACCCTCGATGATGGCGTACACCTGGGACTTCGACTCGTCGTCGTCCTCCAGGTTGTTCTTGCCCTCGTCCGCCTTGAAGAAGTTCATGCGCTGGCCGCTCTGGCCATCCACCACGAACCCCACGATGCGACCCTCGCCCCCGCTGCTGCAGCCCGTAGCCGCCGCGAGCGAGAGCACCACCACTGCCTTCTTCAGATTTTTCATGGATTGGCCCCCCTCTGATGTTGTTGAGGCTGGCCGCTGAATAGTCCAACACACGACGCCTTGCTAGAGCCCTCCAGGCGGGGGCTCGGCGCTACCCAGGTCGAACCGACCCCCACGCGCGGTGCGGGCTTGCACTCACTTCACGTCCGTCACCTTCAGCGCGCCGATGAGGGGCGTAATCTCCGCGTTGCCCTCTTCACCGAAGGCGAAGTGGGTCGCATCCGCCACCGGCTGGTTGAAGGTGGGGTCCAGCTGGGTCCACTCACCCACGAAGGCCTCCACCCACTCGTGCCAGTACAGGGCGGGCACGCCGTCCGCGTTCATCATGTAGAGGACGCCGTCCACGCGCCGCGCCGGAATCCCCGCCGAGCGCAGCATCGCCACCGCCAGCAGCGAGTGCTCCGTGCAGTCCCCGCGCTTCTGGTTCAGCACGTCCGTGGCCCGGTCCGCGCTGGCCCCGTAGTCCTTCTCCAGGTTCTTGAACACCCACGCGTTGACCTTCTGGGCCGCCGCGTACGCGTCCTTCTCCTCGCCGATGACCTTCTTCGACAGCTCGACGATGGCCGGGGCGTCGCTCTCCACGACGAGGGTGGACTTGAGGTTCTCCCCACCGTCCGGGTCCACCAGCGGCCGGGGCTGGCGCGTCTTCGGCGCCGCGGCCGACAGCGTCACCTCCACCCGTCCGTCCGGCAGCGCCTTGAACTGCTGCCGGTACGTCTGCACGCGGAACTTCTCCGGCAGCCCCTGGACGACGAGGGTGACGCGGCCGGGCACCGCGCGCGCGGCCTCGGGCAGCGCCCTGGGCAGGACGATGCGGGTGAGGCCGAACACCTCCACCAGGTCCAGCCGCCTGGCGACGGCCTCCGTCTCCTTGCGCGCCTGCATCGTCGTGCCGAAGTCCACCAGCACCATCTCCCCGCGCTGGGTGACGTAGGCCGTCACCGGCACCTTCTCCTTCTCCGACAGGGTGCTGGCCTTGCCCAGCTTCACCTTCACCCCGTTCACCACCCGCTGCTCCGGCGGCTCCACCGTGGTGACGATGCCGTACGTCTCCAGGTCCAGCCCGTCCAGCGTGAAGCCCCCCACCTTCGCCTTGCGCAGCAGGGCCAGGCGCGCCGGGTCCGCGTCCTCCACCCGCTCCTTCGCGGGGGGCAGCGTCTTCAGCGTCTCGTCCGGACGGCCCGGACGCTTGCGCACCACGCGCACGCCCTCGGGCGTGGCCGTGCCCACCAGCGTCTGGTCGCCGCCGTCCCCCTGCTGCGTCACCGTGAAGGAGAGGAGCTGCCCGCCGGGCTTTGCCTCGTAGACGCGCTCCTCGCGGTGCACGCGCTCGGACACCCGCGTGCCCACCATGGCCTTGAAGACGAGCTGGTTGGTGGCCTTCGCGCGCGCGGGCTCGCCCGGCAGCAGCTCCAGGTCCGTGAAGAGCCAGCCCACCTTCTTGTCCATCAGGTAGAGGCCAAAGTACTCGCCCCCCTTGGGGCGGGCGGCCTTCACCACGTCCGACACCGCGGCCTTCGCCGGGGCGGCCTTGGACGGGGGAGCCGCGGCTTGCGCCAGGGCGGACGGAGCGCCCGCCAGCAGGGCGCACAGGGACACGACGGCCAGGGACGTCAGTCGGAGCGGACGGGTCATCACGCCCCTTCTAACGAGGGAAGGGGCCTTTGTCTTCAACCGCCCGGCGCGCCGTGTCCTCGCGGAACCAACAGCGGGGACTACAGCCGCTTGGTGAGGATGATGAGGTCGTCCCCGACTTTGTAGAAGTCGCGGATGCGCGCCTCCTCACCGTACTTCATGGACGCGTAGAAGCCGCGCGTGGGGCCGTAGGCCTCCGTGGCGCTCGTCTCCACGCGGATGAGGCGGCCGTTGCGGCGGCGCAAGTCCCCCTCCATGGCGGACACCAGCGCGGCGCCCACGCCCTGTCCCCGGACCTCGGGAGCGGAGGCAATCCAGTACAAGTCGTATGTGTCCTCCGTCATGGGCGTGGGGCCGTAACAGACGTAGCCCACCAGCTGCCCGCCGCGGTCGGCGACCACGATGGAGTAGTCCGTGTTGCCCGGTGTGAGCGCGATGTCCGCCAGCTCGATGGCGACCTCAACCTCCTGCGGCGAGAAGGTTTCGATCTTTCGAATCAGCGCGGCGAGGGGCTCCCTGTCCTTTGCGACGATGGGCCGGATGTCCATGTGCTCTCTCGAGAGCGACCTCCACCAGCCGGGCGGCCAGGGCCGGGTAGTCCATGCCAGCGGCCTTGGCGGCCTTGGCGTACCCCGCGCCCGGGTGGAGGTCGCAGTTGGGGTTGATGTCGATGACGTAGGGCACGCCCTCCGGAGACACCCGGAGGTCGACCCGTCCATAGTCCTGACAGTCCAGTGCTGCAAAAGCTTCTATTGCCACCTGCACACAGCGGGCTTCCAGCGCCGCGTCCAGCTGGCACGGGCCGCTCGTCGTGTCGCGATACTCCGGCGAATCCTCTTCCCACTTCGCGGTGTAGGAGACGATGTTGGGCCGGTCCTCGAAGGTAGGACCGAAGTGCATCTCCATCAGCGGCAGCGGCTGGCGCGGCTGGTTGCCCAGCAGCGGGACGTAGATTTCCCGTCCCGGGATGAACTGCTCCACCAGCGCCGGCTGGTGGAACTCGCGGAGCACCGCGTCACACGCGCGGACCAGCGCGGCGCGCTCGTACACCACCGAGCTGTCCGTCACGCCCACGCTGGCGTCCTCGCGCGCGGGCTTGACGATGAGGGGCCAGGGCAGGTCCACGGCCAGCGCGTCCTCCAGGCGCTGCACCACCCGGAAGCCCGGGGTGGGCACGCCGCGGGCGCTCAGCACTTCCTTGGCCTTGGGCTTGTGCAGCGCCAGTCCGAGGGAGAGGGCGGACGAGCCGGTGTAGGCCAGCCCCAGCGCGTCCAGCAGGCAGGGGACCGCCATCTCGCCGCGGCTGTCGGCCGCCAGGGACTCGCAGAGGTTGACGACGAGGTCCGGCTGGCGCCGGCGCAGCGTGTCCACGAAGTCCAGCCGGTCGCCCTCGATGGCGAGCGGCTCGGCCAGGGTGTCGCCGGTGGAGAGGACCTCGGCCAGGGCCGAGGCGACACGCACCACATCCTCGCGGGCCTCCCGTCCGGGGTCGTCCTCGAGGAGGTCGTGGTCGCGGTTGTGCAGCAGGATGATGTGCATTCGTAGGTGCCGGGAGGGTTACCACGTCCCCTGCATTGATCCCAGTCCGTGCGTGACGGTTGGCTACCTCCTGGGCTACCTCCCAGAAGGGTATGAAGTACGGTTGGCTACCTCCCGCGGGGGTAACCAGGAGTATGGAAAGGGAACCATGCGCATCCGCGATCCCATCCACGGCACCATCCCGGTCAGTGACCCGGAGAAGGCCGTCATCGACAGCCGCCACTACCAGCGGCTGCGCTACGTGCGGCAGCTGGGCTTCGGGGACCTCGCCTTCCCTGGGGCCACGCACACCCGCCACATCCATTCCCTGGGCGCCATGCACGTCGCCTCGCGCGTCTTCGGGGCGGTGGCCGCGCGCTCCACGCTGCCGGACGAGGTGCGCGAGCGCTTCTGTGCCGCGGTGCGGCTGGCGGTGCTCTGCCATGACCTGGGGCACATGCCGCTGTCCCACGCCTCGGAGCGCATTGCGCCGAAGCGCTCGCTCTTGCGTCTGCCCTCCTGGCTGGACGCCACGGCGGAAGGGGAGCTGGCCACCCACGAGGACTACACCGCCAAGATTCTCCTCGACAGCTCGCTGACGCCCATCATCGAGCGGCACTTCGGCTCGCTGGGCATCACCCCCATGGCGGCGGTGGCGCTGATAACGGGCGCCCGGCCGCCGAAGGACCCGGGCTTCACGCACCAGGGCGTGGACTGGGCGCCGCTCCTGCGCGCCATCGTCTCCGGGGAGCTGGACGCGGACCGCATGGACTACCTGCTGCGGGACTCCTTCTACACGGGAGTCAACTACGGCCGGTACGACATGGACTGGATCATCGGCAACCTGAACCCGGCGGTGAAGGACGGGCGGGCCTACCTGGCGCTGAGCCGCGCGGCGGCGTTCGCCTTCGAGGACTTCCTGCTCAGCCGCTACCACATGTTCGTGTCGGTGTACCTGCACCACACCTCGGTGAACTTCGACTACATGCTGCGGCGCTACTACGAGGAGTCGCCCGGCGAGTTCGAGATACCGGCGGACCCGGAGGACTTCCTCCTCTGTGACGACGCGGCGCTCTGGTACGCGCTGCGCCGCTCGAGCAACCGGTGGGCGGAGCGCATCAGCCGGCGGCAGGGCTTCAAGCTGCTGGCGCAGTTCACCGAGCGCGACACGGGGTACGACCTGGACGTGCTGCGCAGCGCGCTGGTGTCCCACAACTTCGAGCACTACGTCGTCGAGTCGCAGAACGTGCTCAGCAAGTACACCTCCGGCCCGGGGGGCGGGGGGCCGAGCCTGTTCATCATCGACGCTTCCACCGGGCGGCTGACGGAGGTGGCTCGCTACACGCCCCTGTACCAGCGCTACAGTGGCGCGGTGCGCCTGGTGCGGCTGTACGTGCGGCCGGACCAGGCGGACAGGGCACATGAGCTGATGGGCCGGCTGCTCGGCCAGACGGTGCAACCATGAGTGAGCGTCTCCCCGGTCTGGGCCTCGGCCTGGACGCCATGCACACCCCCAGCGAGCCCCGCGCGTCCGCGGTGGCCGTGCTGTACCGGCGCGTCGGCCCGGGCGTGGAGGTGTTCTGGGTGAAGCGCGGCAGGCAGCTCGCGTTCGCGGGCGGCTTCTACGCCTTCCCGGGGGGAAAGCTGGACGCGGCGGACGCCGACGTGCCGGTGAAGGGCGCCACCGGAGAGGAGGCGGCGCTGCGCTCGGCCGCCGCGCGTGAGCTCTTCGAGGAGGCCGGCGTGCTGGTGGCCGAGGGCGCGGAGGCCCTGCCGCCCGAGCGGGTGGGCGCGCTGCGCAAGGCGCTGCTGGCGGGGGAGCAGGGGTGGGGAGAGCTCCTGAAGGCGGAGGGGCTCACGCTGCGGGCGGAGGACTTCCGGGCGGCGGGCCGGTGGGTGACGCCGCCGTCCCAGCCGGTGCGCTTCGACACGCGCTTCTACCTGGTGGAGGCGCCGGAGCACGCGCGGGCGGAGTGGTGGCCCGGGGAGCTGGCGGAGGGCGCGTGGGTGAAGCCCGCGGACGCGCTGGCGCGGTGGGGGGACGGCACGGCGCTGCTGCACCCGCCCGCGCTGCACGCCTTCCAGGTGCTGGGCAGCTTCACGGACGACGCGGACGCGCGGGCGCGGATGACGACGCCGCCGTACTGCCCGGGCTACGTGGCCCAGCGCATCGAGTTCCAGCAGGGCGTGCGGGTGATTGCCCTGGAGACGCCCACGCTGCCGCCGGCCGCGCATACCAACGCGTACGTGCTGGGCAGCGGCGAGCTGCTGATTGTCGACCCGGGCGC
This sequence comes from Pyxidicoccus xibeiensis, assembly GCF_024198175.1. NCBI lineage: Bacteria > Pseudomonadati > Myxococcota > Myxococcia > Myxococcales > Myxococcaceae > Pyxidicoccus > Pyxidicoccus xibeiensis. The sequence goes on along the minus strand of NZ_JAJVKV010000019.1, from coordinate 57,337 downwards.
CGCGGACGTGAAGCAGTACGCGAAGCTGCTGTCGCTCCTGTCGGGGCTGAAGTCGGAGGGGCTGCGTCCGGTGGCGGTGGTGCTCACCCACCACCATGGGGACCACGTCGGCGGTGCGCGCGCGGTGAAGGAGCGGCTGGGCGTGCCGCTGTGGTGCCACGCGCGCACGGCGGACCGGCTGGACTTCCCGGTGGAGCGGCTGCTGGAGGACGGCGAGGTGCTGGAGCTGGCGGGCGACGTGCCGCAGCGCTGGCGCGTGCTGCACACGCCCGGCCACGCCCAGGGCCACATCTGCCTGGTGGATGCGCGCAGCCGCGCGGCGGTGGTGGGCGACATGGTGGCGGGCCTCGGCACCATCGTCATCGACCCGCCCGAGGGGAACATGCGCGACTACCTGGCGCAGCTCACGCGGCTGCGGGACTGGCCCGTCGGCACGCTGTACCCGGCGCACGGGCCGCCGATTCCGGACGGGCCCGCGAAGCTGGACGAGTACCTGAAGCACCGCGCCCAGCGCGAGTCGCTCATCCTCCAGGCGGTGCCGGCCGAGGGCGCCACGCTGGCGCAGGTGGTGGCGGCGGCCTACGCGGACACGCCGCCCCTGCTGCACCCGGTGGCGGAGCGCAGCGCGCTGGCCACGCTGGAGAAGCTGATGGAAGAGGGGCGCGTGCGCGAGGAGTCCTTCCAGTACTTCCGCGTCTGAGTCAGAAGCGGCCCATCAACCCCAGGCGCGGGCCGCGCTCGGTCATCGCCGCGAGCGGAATCACCCGCAGGCTCTGCGAGGCCCGGGGCGCGGGGGCCTCGGGCTGGGACAGCTCATAGCCCGTCGCGGCGCCCGCCACGGGCAGCACCAGCAGGGCCAGCGCGAGCGCGTCGTCCTCGGCGCTGGCCCCCATGAGGAGCGAGCCCAGCAGCGCGCCGCCCCAGCCCACCAGGCTGCCGCCCGCGGTGGCGAGGAACTGGCCCCTGCCGCCCATCAGCCGCCCCCCCAGCCACGTCCCGGTGGGGATGCCAACCAGCACTCCGGTGAAGCCGCCCACCAGCGAGACGACGCGGCACTCGTCACAGCCCACCGTCGGTGCCGACAGCAGGTAGCCCGCCACCAGGCCCAGGGTCCCCACCACGACGCCCCCCGCGGTGCCGCCCACCAGCTCCACGGCCACCCGGGGCACCGGGTCCTCCGGGCGCGCGGCGGCGACGCTCGGCCGGGCCCCCTCGGGGGCGGGCGGGGGAGTGCGGGGGGCCTCCTCGTCGGGAGGCGGCGTGCGGGAGGGGGTGTCGGACGTCCCCGGCGCGGGCACGGGGATGAGCGGCGGGGGCGTCAGCTCCGGGGTGGGCGCCTGGGCCGGCTCCTCCTGGGGGACCTCCTGGCCGGAGGCCATGCCGCTGCCGGTCAGGAGCAGGACGGCCAGCCAGGTGGAGAGCACACGCGAAGGCTTCACCCGGGCCACGCTACCGCATGGCGGGGCCGCCGTCGCCTCAGCCGGCGGAGGCCTCGGACACGCGCTGCGCCCGGCCCTTGCGGCGCAGCAGCACCAGGGCCAGCGGCACCCCGGCCAGCACGACTTGTGGAACGAGCGACACCGCGTCCGGGTAGAGACCCAGCAGGTCCACGGTGACGAAGGGCACGGGCACCAGCGGCAGCGCGCCCACCTCCTGCAGCGAGTGCAGGCCCTTGCCCAGCAGCATGACGGCGGTGGCGACGAGGATGACGGTGGACACGTTGAAGAGCGTCTTCATCGGCAGCCGGTAGCCCATGCGGTTGACGAAGAGGACCAGCGCCAGAATCGCCACCACGCCGAGCAGCGAGCCCCACGCCACGCCCGCCGGGGAGTCCAGCGCGAGCCCCTGGAGGAAGATGGCCGTCTCGAAGCTCTCGCGCAGCACGGCGGTGAAGGCGATGAAGAACAGGCCCGTCATGCTGCCGCGCCCCAGCGCGCCCTGCATCTTCTGGCGCAGCTCGCCCATGAAGTGGCTCATGTTGGAGCGCGCGTTGAGCCACAGCGCGGCGTACACCAGCATGACGACGGCCAGCAGCGCGGCCACGCCCTCCATCCACTCGCGCTGCGCGCCGGCCAGCAGGTGCCGGCCCAGCACATAGGCGATGGCGCCCACCACGAGCGCGGACACCCAGCCGGCGTGCACCACGCGCACGTGCTGGGTGGCCTGCATCTTCCGCAGGGCCGCCAGCAGCGCGCCGACGATGATGGTGGCCTCGAAGCCCTCGCGCAGCAGGATGAGCAGCGTGAGCCACATCGTGGACACCAGGTCCGTGGCGCTGCCCGAGCCGCGGCGCGCCTGGTCCAGCAGCGACAGCAGCTCGCGCCCCTCGTCCTGCAGGTGGGGGCTGCCGCTCTCCGCCGCCAGCCGCGTCTGGAGGAAGGCGCGCTCCAGTTTCGCCACCAGCGCCGCGTCGCGCGAGCTGAGCTTGGGCTCCACCGGCTCCAGGCCGTTGAGGTACGCGTCCAGCATCGCCGCCTTGGCGGCCGCGGGGTTGCCGGCGGCGCCCTGGCGCATGGCCTCCTGCACGCCCTCGCGCGCCGCCAGCAGCGAGCGCTCCTCGTCCACGGTGGGCAGCTTCCGGCGCAGGCACGCCAGGTGCTCCGGGCCGAAGGCCTTCACCAGGTCCTCGTCGGTGGAGTTGGCCAGCCGCTCCAGGGAGGCCTGCGGCGGGGTGCCCTCGCACGCCGGCAGGCGCATGGTGAAGACGAAGAAGGCCAGGGACCAGCGCTCCTCCTCGGAGAGGGTGGGGTAGGCCGGCATCGCGGTGCCCGGCACGCCGAAGCTGGTGGTGTTGAAGGCCTTGTAGGGGGTGAGGCCGCCCATCAGCTCCGGGTCCTGGAAGTTGGCGGGAGCCGGCTCCATGGTGGCGGCGATGGGCAGGTTCGCGCTGCCGTCCGCGGCGTGGCAGGCCGCGCAGTTGGTGCGGTAGAGCGCCTCGCCCTGCTTCAGGTCCGGGGCCCGGCGCGGGCTGCGGGCGAGGCCTCCCGCCAGGACGAGGTCTTCCACCAGTGCGCCACAGTCCTGGCTGACGCCCTGCGCGTCCTGCGCCTGGTCCACGCGGGCCTGGATGGCCAGCACGCGCGGGAGGAACGCCTCCGCCGCCGGACCCAGCCCTCGCGCCGCGTCCACCGCCTCCGCCGCGAAGCTCTTCTGCTCCGCCAGCTCGAACGCGGACTGGGACTCGATGGCGAGCGGGTAGTCCGCTTCCAGGTACTGGAGGATGCCCACCAGCCGGTGCCAGGTTCGCTCTTCCGCGTCGCCCTCGGCACGGGCCGCCAGAGGCAACGCGAACAGCAGACACAGCACGAGCGAGGCAACGCGATTCATGCCCCTCGGTCTACCAGCCGAGGGATTGTATTTCAATTTTGCGAGTCAATATCAAAAATGCGTCAAGCCCCCGCGGGGACAGCGGTCCACTGCTCCACCTGGAGGGAGCGGATGCGCAGGCTGTCCAGCTTCCAGTCCCCGCCCCGGAGGCGGCCCACGGCCAGGGCGCCGATGGCGAGCGCACCGACGCTGAGGGCGCCCACGGCGAGGGCCCCCAGGGCGGTGGCGCCCGTGACGAGCGCCGGGAAGACGCGGGGGCGGGGGCCCCGGCGCAAGAGGCGGAGGGTGGGTGCGAGCCTCAGGGTGGTGATGAGCGCCGCGGTGTTGGCGGCGGTGAGCGTGGCCGCGCCGGCCAGGGCGGCGAGCCGCCAGGGAGTTCCATCGGTACGTGAGGTGAGGGCGGTATCCATGCCGTGGAGGTGGGCACGTACCGGGAGTACGCCAGCAGACAGCGCACATGCCCCTTGCTCGCATGGGTACTCCCTGGGGAGGGGGCGCCGGAAGGCAGGCCCGTCAGCCGGGCAGACCCGGGGCGTCGGTATGGCGTCAGGGAGAGACGCACATGGACCCGGATGTCCCCGCCCCGAAGCCCGCCGCACCGCTGAAGATGTACATCCTCCTCCGCGAGTCGCTGCCCACCGGCCATGCCGTGCTGGCGGCGGCGCATGCGTCGCTCGCGGCGTACCTGAAGTTCAAGGACACGCCCGAGGTGGCCGAGTGGCTCTCCGGCCCCTTCTACAAGGCGGTGTGCCGGGTGTCGGACGCGGAGTTCGAGCAGGGTCGCGCGTGCGAGGACCACGTGGTGCTCACCGAGTCCTCGCTGGGCGGGCAGGAGGTGGCCATCGCCTTCAAGCCGCGCCGCGAGTGGCCGAAGGCGTTCCGCTTCTTCCGCCTCTACAAGTGACTGTCGCGCTCGTAGGTGAGGAACGCGAAGGGCGGCTCGGCCTCCGGGTGCTGTTCCTCTACGATGAGGCGCCAGCCGGACAGGTCCACCTCGGGGAAGAGGGTGTCGCCGGGGAAGTCGCGGGCGATGCGCGTGAGGTAGAGCCGGCTCCAGCGCTCCAGCGTCTGGGCGTAGAGCTCCGCGCCGCCGGCGATGAACACCTCGTCGTCACCGCGCGCGCGGGCCTGCTCCAGCGCGGCATCCACCGAGTGCGCCACCTGCACGCCCGCGGGCGCGAAGTCCCGCTGCCGGGTGACGACGATGAAGGTGCGGCCCGGGAGCGGGCGGCCGATGGACTCGTACGTCTTGCGGCCCATGACCAGCGTGTGGCCCATGGTGAGGCGCTTGAAGCGGGCCAGGTCCGCGGGCAGGCGCCACGGCAGTGCATTGCCGGCACCGATGACGCGGTTGGACGCCATGGCGACGATGGCGGACAGCTTCATACGGCCACGGGCGCCTTGATGGCGGGGTGCGGCTCGTAGCCCTCGAGCGTGAAGTCCTCGTACTTGAAGGTGAAGAGGTCCTTCACCTCCGGGTTGATGCGCATGCGCGGCAGGGGCCGGGGCTCGCGCGCGAGCTGCTGCTTCGCCTGCTCCACGTGGTTGAGGTACAGGTGCGCATCGCCGATGGTGTGGATGAACTCGTGGGCCTTCAGGCCCGTCACCTGCGCCACCATCATCGTCAGCAGCGAGTACGACGCGATGTTGAACGGCAGGCCCAGGAAGAGGTCCGCGCTGCGCTGGTAGAGCTGGCAGGACAGGCGCCCGTCGGCCACGTAGAACTGGAAGAGCACGTGGCAGGGCGGCAGCTTCATGCCGGGCAGGTCCGCCACGTTCCACGCGCTGACGATGTGCCGGCGCGAGTCGGGGTTCTTCTTCAGCCCCTCCACCAGCACCTTCATCTGGTCGATGTGCTCGCCGTTCGGCGCCGTCCACGAGCGCCACTGGTGGCCATAGACGGGGCCCAGGCTGCCGTCGGCGTTGGCCCACTCGTCCCAGATGGTGACGCCCTGGGCCTGGAGGGTGCGCACGCTGGTGTCGCCCGCGAGCATCCACAGCAGCTCGTGGAGGATGGACTTCACGTGGAGCTTCTTCGTGGTGACGAGCGGAAAGCCCTGCGTGAGGTCGAACCGCAGCTGATGGCCGAAGACGCTGAGCGTGCCCGTGCCGGTACGGTCGCCCTTCTTCGTCCCGTGGGCGAGGACGTGCTCGAGCAGTGACAGATAGGGCTGCATGGAGCCATGTACGATCGCCTTCCACGCGTTGCCAAGTGCGGACTGTGCGACTGTCGTCAGGACGCCCCGCGTACAGCGCCGCACAGCCATGTAGCCCCGCGTGCTCCTTCCCGTGGACTCCACTCGCTTCGCACCGTTAGAAGCCGGGGCCATGAAGATCTACACGAAGAGCGGGGACGCCGGGGAGACCGGTCTGTTCGGCGGTGGACGCGTCGCGAAGGACGATGCGCGCGTGGACGCGTACGGCGAGGTGGACGAGCTGAACGCGACGATTGGCCTCGCGCGCGGCTTTCCCATGCCCACGGACATGGACGCGCTGCTGCTGCGCCTGCAGGACCAGCTCTTCACGCTGGGCGCGGTGCTGGCCACGCCCACGGGGACGAAGGCGTCCTCGTACATTCCCGAGCTGAAGGCGGAGTGGGCGGAGGACATGGAGCACGCCATCGACCGCTTCGAGGAGGAGCTGCCGAAGATGACCCACTTCGTCCTGCCGGGAGGCACGCAGGCCGCCGCCGCGCTGCACCTGGCGCGCACCGTGTGCCGGCGCGCGGAGCGGCGCACCGTGCCGCTGCTGCGCGAGGGGAAGATTCCGCAGGCCGTGGTGGTCTACCTGAATCGGCTCTCCGACTTGCTCTTCGTCATGGCGCGGCTGGCCAACCACCGGGCGGGCGTGCAGGACGTGAAGTGGATTCCGGAGAAGCCCACGAAGTAGCCGCAGGCGACGACGCATGAACATGCTCCCCACCTCCGAGCTCCGCGAGCTTGCCCGTACGGTCGGCTTCGACCTGGTGGGCTTCTCGCGCGCGGAGCCCATCCCCCCCGCCTTCCTCATGGAGTGGCTGGAGGCCGGCTACGCGGCGGACATGGACTGGATGGGAGAGCGGGCCGCCGAGCGCCTGGACGTGGCGACGCTGCTCCCTGGCGCGAAGACGGTCATCTCCTTCGTGAACAACTACTGGCGGGACGATGAGCAGACGCAGGGCTCGCCCATTGCCCGCTACGCGCGCGGCCGCGACTACCACTCCACGCTGCGGGACCGGATGAAGGCGTTCCGCAAGACGCTCACCGCGCGCCACCCCGGCCTGGGCACCTACGGCAGCGTGGACAGCGGCCCGCTGATGGAGAAGGTCTGGGCGGCGCGCGCGGGGCTGGGCTACGTGGGGAAGAACGGGTGCTTCATCACCGAGCCCTTCGGCTCGTGGGTGCTGCTGGCCACGCTCATCCTGGACGCGGAGGTGGACGCGTACTGGCAGGGGCCGGCGGCGGACCGGTGCGGCCCGTGCCGGCGCTGCCTGATGGCGTGTCCCACGGGCGCGCTGGTGGGCAACGGCCAGGTGAACGCGGGGGCGTGCCTCTCCTACCAGACGATTGAGAACCGCGACCGCGAGGTGCCCGAGGCGTTCCGGTTCAAGTTCGACAACCTCATCTTCGGCTGCGACATCTGCCAGCAGGTGTGCCCGCTCAACCGGAAGCCGGTGTTCGCGGAAAATCCGCGCTTCGCGCCGCGAGCCGTGGCGGAGCTGGGCACGCTGGAGCTCGCGGGGCTGACACCAGCACAGTACGAATCGCTGGTCTCCGGTACAGCGCTGGCACGCGCACGGTACGACGGGCTGCGGCGCAACGCGGTGTATGCGCTGGGCGTCGCGAAGCAGGCGGACGCGCGGTACCTGCTCGAAAAGCTCTGCGGCGATTCGAGTGAATTGGTACGTACTGCGGCGCAATGGGCGCTTCGCCAGCTCGACCCCTGACTTCTTCGACAGCCGCCTCTTCGCTGGGCACCGTGTACGCGTTGATGTGCGTGCAGGTCCTCATCAGTGCCGGCACGTACCTCGCGGGCAAGCGGGCCATGACGGAGCTGCCGCCGCTCACGGTGGTCATGTGGCGCTTCCTGCTGAGCGGCTCGGTGTTCGTGGTGCTGCTGTGGCTGACGCCGGGGCCCACGCTGCCGCCGCGCAACGAGTGGAAGCGGGTGCTGTTCCTGGGGCTGCTGGCGGGGCCGGTGAACCAGGGGTTCTTCTTCTATGGCCTGTCGCAGTCCACGGCGGCGCACGCGGCGCTGCTGTATGCGCTGACGCCGCTGGGCGTGTACCTGCTGAGCCTGGCGCGAGGGCACGAGCGGGCCTCGGTGCGGGCGATGGCGGGCATCGGCACGGCGTTCGCGGGCGTGGTGGTGCTGCTCTTGGGGCGCGGGCTGGCGGAGGCGAGCGGCTCGCTGGTGGGGGACCTGCTCATCCTGGGCGCGGTGGCGGCGTGGGTGGTGTACACGACGGAGGGCAAGCCGTTCGTGTCCATTCATGGGCCGGTGCGAGCGACGGCGTGGAGCATGGTGGCGTCCACGCTGCTGATGCTGCCGCTGGCGCCGTTCGTGGCGAAGCCCGACGCGGTGCTGGCGGCGAGCACCGTGGCGAAGGGCTCCATCGTGTACCTGGGGCTGCTGACGTCGGTGGTGGCCTACCTCATCTGGTACTACGCGCTGTCGAAGGTGCCGGCGTCGAAGGTGGCCATCTTCTCCAACCTCCAGCCGGCGGCGACCGCGGTGGCTGCGTGGGCGCTGCTGGACGAGTCGCTGCACTGGGCCATTGCCGTGGGCGGCGTGCTGGTGCTGCTGGGCGTGCGGCTGACGCAGGGGGCGCACGTGCGGCCACCTCCGGCGGAGCCGGTTCACCCAGAGCCGGGACGGCAGGCGGCGTAGGCGCTCAGCGGGTCTCCAGCTCGCGGAAGGTCACTCCGTCCAGCCCCAGTCCCGCCACCGCGTCCACGAAGCGCTCGGTGACGAGAACGACCGTCCAGGCGTCAGCCATGCGGAACACATCCACGTGCTCAGGTAGCGACGCGGCCTCGAGGACGATGGAATTCGGGAGCTTGAGCATATCGTTGCCGCACGTAGGGCAGCGTGGCTGCTGGTCCTGCGGAAGGCAGTCCGGATGGATGCGACCGTGCAGTTCCAACTGCAGCTCCAGCAACTCCGGCGCGTTCTTGCCGCGAAAGCTCACATGGATGGGGCAGCCCTGGAGACCGCGAACTCCAGCGCCCTGTAACGCCTCCAACGCTTCACGGCGAAGCAGGAGCGTCCACGGTGGTTGCAGGCAGAGCTGTCCGAAGCGACCTGAGGCCTTACCCGTCAGCGGGCCAAATGCGGCTCCTGGCTTCAGGAGGGCCCATGAGGGCGCGAACGGCCGTACCAGCTCGGTCAAGCGGGTGAGTTCATCCTGGGGAACCGGCAATGGAGCGGTCAACTTCTCGAGTTCGTTCGGGGGAAGGCCGGAGAGATCCACGCAGGGGTAGTGAAGCCCGGTGGTACCTCCTCCTCTGCGGCAGGTGGGGCAGGGCTGCGCTCCCGGTAGGCTCCACTTGTTCACCGCGTAATCAAGGTCGCCCGTGTAACCTGCCGAGGCGTCATCGATGGCTTGGTAGAACTTCACGGTTCCTCTCCGTGTTGGCCCGGGCATCAGGGATTCCGCAACGTTGGGGCTGACTGATACGGGCCCACGGGAGCGTTATAGGGCACGACGGGTCCAGTCAGCTCAAATCGGAAGATCAGCTCAACAGCCTTGCGATGCAGTTCCTCTGGCGTCACGGAACGGCCGCCTTGAGCCAACCGATACTCCTGCCATGCCTGGTTCCACCTGCCGCCGCGACCCGTGCCGCTGTGAATCTGCCGGTGGATGTGCTCCGGGATGAGGATGGTGAACTTGTGGATGTCGACGCCATTGTCCTCACAGTCGAAAAGGCCGCAGTCTCCAGCTTCACAGGCCACGGCAACGCACTGTTCTTCGTCAGCGTGGTCGCAGTCCTCCGCACGCTCCGCGTTCACCCAGGAATGCGCACCGGGCGTGGACGAAGCGCATGCACAGAGGAACAGCGCGGACAGTACCGGCGACAGCAGGCGAAATCGCGAAAGCGTAGTCATGGGTGCCCTGGATGGTACCGTCCGTCCGCGTCACTACCGTCCCGAATGGTGGGCCCTGGCGCGCGGGGCGCCCGACACACGGAAGGAGGCTTCACACGGTTCCCTCCAGGTGTTCCGGAGCGCGGACGCCGGTCGCTCGTGGCGCCAGGATGCCGACTCACGCTGAGGGGCTTCACTGCACTCAGGGCCGGAGGCACCTGACGCTGGTGGGGGAGGCCCGGTGGCCGCCAGCCGCCAGGTCTTGTTATCATTGCATCTGCAACATCGATACTCCTCACAAGGAGCACCTCATGATGCTGTCCCGTTGGGTCGTTGGGCTGTCCGCGCTGCTTGCCGTCGCCTGTGGTGGACCGGTCGAACAGGAGTCAGAGGAAGTGGAGCCCGCGGCCGCGGTGAGTACGGTGGAGCAGCAGCAGGTGGAGCCCGGTGGGGATGTGCGGTATGGCCAGCACCGGACCTATTACAGCAACGCGGCCAAGACGACCTGGGTGGGGGCCTGGCACTACGACTGCGCGGGGTACATCACGCAGTCGGGCCAGGTGACGCCCTACTATACGGACATCTCTTTCATCTGCTCGTAGGCGGGGCAGACGTCTTCCGCGTCCGAGAGGGCCCTGCCTTGGGCCCCTGAAGAAACCGCGTAGACTCACCGGATGCTCCGTCCGGGAGAAGACCTGCTGCACGTGGAGGACCGGCTGTGGGTGCTGACCGCGCCCACGGGGAAGGGCATCTACGATTTCGCCTTCGACCGGTTCTTCGCGTGCCGCCGGCCGTACCAGCTGCCAGGGCCGGTAGAGGCCATCGCGCGGGCGGGCGCGTGGAACGACTATTCCGAGCGCTACCGCGAGCTGGAGGCGGAGGGCGTGCGGCTGGTGCACTCGCCGGAGCAGCACCTGCTGGCGACGGAGCTGCCGCACTGGTACCCGAAGCTCACGGACCTGACGCCACGCAGTGTCTGGTTCGACGAGCGGCCGGACGCGGAGACCGTGGAACGGCTGCTGGGCTGGCCCGTGTTCGTGAAAGGGGAGCGGCAGACGAGCCGGCACCAGAAGTCATTGTCCATCATCGAGGGCCCGGAGCAGTTCCGGCACGCCATGGACGTGTACGCGAAGGACTCCATCCTCCACTGGCAGCGGGTGGTGTGCCGGGAGCTGCGGCCGCTGCGCCGGGTGGAGGAGGGTGCGCCGGACCGCATTCCCAGCTCGTTCGAGTTCCGCACCTTCTGGTGGCGGGGCGAGCTGGTCGGGTGGGGGCCCTACTGGTGGCAGGGCTCGCCGTACACGATGACGGCACACGAGCAGCGCGAGGCACTCGGGCTGGGGCGCGAGGTGGCGCGCCGGCTGGACGTGCCCTTCCTGGTGGTGGACGTGGCGCAGGAGGTGTCCGGCCGCTGGATTGTCATCGAGTGCAATGATGGCCAGGAGAGCGGCTACGCGGGCAGCTCTCCCTTCGCGCTCTGGCAGAACGTCCTGGACGTGGAGCGGGAGCGCACCGCGCCGACCCGGTGAAGGTGGGTGATGCTGTCCCGCCCCGGCTTGTCGAGACACCAGGCGGGTCGCAATCAGGCCGCTGGCGAGTCCCTCACCTCCGCTTCCGTGTGCCCGTTGTTCAAGCGGTCCAGCCCCCACCTTCGCGAAGGCGGACCGCGCCCTGCTGGCACGCGGTCCGCCCGTGATGACTCCAGCAGCATCAGGCTGGCTTAGAGCCTGAGGGTGATGAGGCCTGAAGCGCCGGGCTGGGGCTGAGGGCCGAAAGGCCCCGTCTGGGGAGCGCCACCCAGGCCGACGGAGGCGGTGTAGTCGGGAGAGGTGGTGCCGCCGGGCTGCCGTGCGTCGCCGCCCGAGGTGGCAATCAGCGTGACGGTGGAATGCGTCCACGAAGAGCCGCCGCCACCGCCACCTCCGGTGTACGTCCACTTGAGGGCGCCGCCGCCACCGCCGTACCAGCCGGCGCCGCCGCCACCACCGGAGCCATTGCCAATGCCCTGGCCCCCCAACTGGAAGCTGGCGGCAGTGGCGCTGCTGCTCGGGCAGGAGCGCGCCGCACCGCCCTGGTTGGCCGTGCCCGCGAAGCCGTGGCTGGTGCACTCGTCATAGCCGTAGGGGTTCTGGTCATTGCTGATTCCCGCGGCTCCGCCGGCCGACTGGGTGGCGCCTCCGCCCGCGCCGGAGTTGGTCTGCAGGTAGTTGTTGGGACGGCCCCCCTGGCCGTTGCCACCCGCGGGGCCACCGGCGCCAGCGGCTCCGGCCAGGGCGTCCTGCTCCAGCGAGCAGCCGCTGCAGCCGTCGACCCCGCCCCCGCCGCCACCCGCGGCGATGAGCATGACCTGCCCGTTGCGCAGGACGTAGGAGGCGCCGCCGCCACCTCCCCGAGCAGCGCCACCGCTGGCGACGCGCACCTCGAGGGTGTCACCGGCAACGACGGGGAAGGAGGCCTGGACCCAGGCGCCTCCGCCTCCAGCTCCCGGTGCACCTCCACCACCTCCACCGCCCCAGAGCTGGAACTCCGCCCGGCTCTTGCCCGCCGGCACCACGTACGAGGCCACCTGGCCGCCAGTGCTCCACGTCGCGGTGGGCGCGGTGCCCGACCCCGTCACCCGGAGGGTGATGAGCCCCGAAGCGCCAGGCTGGGGGGGAGTGCCGAAGGAGCTGGTTTGTGGTGCGCCGCCCAGGCCCGCCGAGCTGGCGTAGTCCGGGGACTGGGTGCCACCCGGCTGCCGTGCTTCGCCGCCCGTCGTGGCAATCAGCGTGGCGTTGGGATGAACCCACGAAGAGCCACCACCGCCACCACCGCCGGTATAGGTCCACTTATGGGCGCCGCTGCCGCCGCCATACCGGCCGGCGCCACCACCACCACCGGAGCCATTGCCAATGCCCTGGCCCCCCAGCTGGAAGTTGGAGGGAGTGTAGGTGCCACCCGTGCAGACACGCGCCGCACCGCCCTGGTTGGCAGCGCCCGCGAAGCCATGGCTGGTGCACTCGTCGTAGCCATAGGGGTTCTGGTCGTTGCTGATGCCCGCGGCTCCGCCTGCCGACTGGGTTCCCCCTGTGCCTGCCCCCGAGTTGGTCTGCAGGTACTCATTGGAGCGGCCACTCTGCCCGCTCCCGCCCGCGGGCCCCCCGCCGCCTCCCGCGCCCGTCAGCGCCGCGGGGTCCATCGAGCAGCCACCGCAGCCATCGACACCGCCCCCACCACCGCCCGCGGCGATGAGCATGACCTGCCCGTTGCGCAGGACGTAGGAGGCGCCGCCGCCACCTCCCCGAGCAGCGCCGCCACTGGCGACACGCACCTCGAGGGTGTCACCGGCAACGACGGGGAAGGAGGCCTGGACCCAGGCTCCGCCACCTCCGGCTCCCGGCGCACCTCCACCACCTCCACCGCCCCAGAGTTGGAACTCGGCCTTGTTGCTCCCCGCCGGCACCACGTACGAGGCCACCTGGCCACCGGTGCTCCACGTCGCGGTGGGGGGCGTATACGAGGTCGGGGCGACAGAGGAGGACTCCTGGCCCACCACGTCCACGGTATTCGGGGGCGTCGAGGGTTCGGTGCCGCACCCGGCAATGAGTAGCAGCAGCGTGGAAAGAATCGGTAGGACACGAGTTCTGGGCATGGACTTCTCCTGGGCACGCAGCAGGCGGAAGCAGGCCTGAATCGAGAGGTTGAAATTCTCGATTTGCTCTTATTTACCGTTTAGCGGCTTCTCTAGTCCAGAGGCCTCCCGTAACGCGATTGGCGGATTTAATCCGGCTTAATTCCTCCCTGTCCCGGGGCCTCTCGATAATCCAGGCACACGTCGCAGGTGCACACGCCTGGGGAGGCAGTGTCATGGGGGACAGCAAGATTCAGTCGGGGAACAGCCAGCTCGCCGCGCGGCTCGCAGCCGAGGCCGCGGCTCGCCAGGCGGCGGAGGCCGCGAAGCGCGAGGCCGCGAAGCAGGCGGCGCTCCAGAAGCCCGCGTCGACTCCGAGGGGCAACACGCTCGTGAAGGACGGCTTCGAGGCGCCACGCACCCAGGGCCGGCTGAACCTGACCGGGGATACCGCCAGTCCGGCGACCCTGGCGCTGCCCATGGCCTTCGGGGGAGGGGAGGTGCGCCAGTCCAGGGACCTTCCGGCCAGCGGCCCCCTGACGCCGGAGCAGGCCACGGCGGAGGTGCAGCGGCTCCTGTCGTCGAACCTCATCGACGATGTCTCCCACGACGACCTCATGGCCATCGAGGCCGTCCTGCGCCGGGTGCCCGCGGACCAGGTCAGCCAGGTCGTCGCCAACCTCTCGGACGCCGAGCTCGAGCAGTGGGTCTCCGACCTCAACGACCCCGGGCTCCTGGGGGGAGGGCCGTTCCGGGGGCTGAATACGGAAGAGCGGAGCGGGCTGTTCACCTTCCTGGCCGACAACCTCGCAGCGTCGCAGGCAGCCCGCTTCTTCACCACGCTCGACAGGCCGGAGCAGATGGTCGAGTTCGGAGAGGCCTTCATCCAGCGCGGTGACGTCCACGACCGGCTCGGCTTCCTGATGTCGGTGGGGCAGACCTCGTTCTCCGAGGGCGAGCGGGCAGCCTCGGGCCAGGTCATCGCCGCGGCGCTGGACTCGCTCACGTCGGACCCCGGCCGCCTGGCCATCGGGGTGCGGATGCTCTCCGAGCAGAACCTGCAGGACGGGCTCCTCAAGGCGGCTGGCGTGGGCTTCAACCCGATGGGCCCATTTGGCGGGCAGCTCCAGTACACCCAGATGGACCGGCTGCAGCGCATCGTCGGCGCGGTGGCCGGCACCGAGGACCACGAGGCACGCGCCGCGATGTTCGATGGCATGGGGTACGTCGTCCGCGAGATGGTGCGGGGGCAGACGCCCGTCCAGGACATGGAGGCCGTCGCCGACCAGATGACGGGCATGATGACGGGCCTCCTCTCCGATGACCTGGGCTCGGTCATCAGCCACCTGAGCGGCGCCAACGGCCTCGACCCCACCGGCTCGGCGCTCACCACCTATGCACGCGAGCAGATGCTCGATGGAGGTGGCACCCTTGGCGTGCTCGCCGAGCAGATGCGCGGGCGCGACCTCCACGCCGCGGGAGCCGACGGGCGATACGACAACGCCTTCCTGGCGGGCTACTTCGCGGGCGCGGTGCTGCGTGCGGTGGACTCGCTCACGCCAGCGGACCTGCTGGGGCCCAACGCGGCCCTGCTGGACCTCGCCAACCTCGTCGTGTCCTTCCGGACGGACCCCGCCACGGGCACGCTGCTGGCGGCCGTGGTGTCGGAGGCCGAGCGCGCGTCGATTGGCCAGGCCATGTCCCAGGGCACCGAAGCGGTGCGCAACGCCATCCTGGACCTGCTCGGGATGGAGCTCTCCCCGGGAAACGACAACGGCACCTCGTTGGGCGGCTTCGAGCAGGGCCTGTTCGCCGTCTACGGCGCCGAGCTGTACGGCGAAGACTGACCCCCAGCCCGACGCCGTGCTGGCCACCGCGCCGAGCGCGGCGTCACCGTATTCGACAGCGTCAGCGTGACTCCGTGAGTCCCTGAGCCCGTGGCGTCGAAAATGGAGTTCCCACAAATCGCGGCTCGCGCATTAGCCGCCCGAAATGAACTCTTTTCGGAGGGAATTCCCATGAAGGTTAGGAGTCTCGCAGCTGCTTTTCTCCTTCTCCTGTCCGCGTGTTCCGCGGGACCCGTGGACGAGTCCGCGGCCCAGGAGGCGCTCCCGAGCGAGCAGCAGTCGCTCGAGGCGGGTGAGGTCTCGCTCTTCCCGGACACGGCCCGCCCCGCCATCGCGATGGACAGCGACACCGGCGCGGTGGAGCTCGGAATGAAGTTCCGCGTGTCCGTCCCGGGCACGCTTCGCGGCGTGCGCTTCTACAAGGGCGGGGCCCAGAATGTTGGCCCGCACCGCGTGAGGCTGTGGAGCCGGGCGGGCACGAAGCTCGCGGAGGCCACCTCCACGAGTGAGACGACGGTGGGGTGGCAGACGGTGCGGTTTGCTTCACCCGTCACGGTCACCACCGGGACGACCTATGTCGTGTCGTACTACGCCTCGGCCGGGCGGTACGCAGCCACGGTGGGCGGCTTCAACGCGGAGAAGGTGCGAGGCCCCATTCGCGGGCTCGCTTCGGGCGTGGACGGGGTGAATGGCGTCTACCGCTACGGCGGCGGCTTTCCGACGCAGGGCTACCAGAACACCGACTACGCGGTGGACGTGGTCTTCCTTCCGGAGGGCACCGGAGGGGACACCCAGGCCCCCACCGCGCCCGCGGGGCTCGTCGCGTCCGCGGCGTCCTCGAGCACCATCAACCTGGGCTGGAGCGCCTCGACGGACAATGTCGGCGTCACGGCCTACGACGTCTTCCGCAATGGCGTGAAGGTCGCCTCCACGGCGAGCCTCACCTACGCGGACACCGGGCTCACGGCGGCCACGAGCTACGGCTACTCCGTGCAGGCACGGGATGCGGCCGGCAACGTCAGCGCCGCCTCCAACAGCGTCACGGCGACGACCGCGCCCACCCAGCCCTCCGGCGGCTTCCCGAACGCGAGCAATACGGGCGTGCCGGCGGGAACGCAGCTGACGCCCTACACCGGTCCGTGCACCATCACCGCGGCCAACACCGTCATCGACTCCAAGACGGTGAACTGCGACCTCCTCATCCGCGCGGCGGGCGTCACGATTCGCAACTCGAAGATCAACGGAAGCGTCGCCACGGAGGAGAACTCCACCGGCTACTCCTTCACGCTCACCGACTCGCACGTGGACGCGGGTGACCGCGTCGTCACGGGGGTGGGCGCCGTCAACTTCACCGCCATCCGCGTGCACGTGCAGGGAGGCAATCGCTCCATGCACTGCTGGCACGACTGTGAGATTCGCGATTCCTATGTCCACGGGCAGATGACGGACGAGACGGGGACCGCGCATGAGTCCGGCATCCGGATGGGCAGGAACGCCATCATCCGGCACAACACCATCATCTGCGACGCGCCGGACGTGCCGCCCGACGCGGGCTGCTCGGCGGCGCTCACCGGCTACGGCGACTTCGCCCCGGTCGAGAACAACCTGGTGGAGAACAACTACTTCCCGGGCACGACGGGAGGCTTCTGCGCCTACGGTGGGTCATCCCAGGGCAAGCCGTACTCGGGCGCGACGAACAACATCCGCTTCATCGGCAACGTCTTCGGGCGCGGCTCGAGCGGACGCTGTGGCTGGTACGGAGCCATCACCAGCTTCGACACCTCGGAGCCGGGGAACGTCTGGTCCAACAACACCTGGGAGGACGGAACGGTCCTTCCTCCCTCGAACTAGCGAAGGCGCCAGGGCAGCCCGGAGGTCTCAATCGTGTCGCTCGATGGGGACCTCCACGCCCGTGGCCTCCCAGGCGTTGCCCGTGGCGGACAGCTGTGTCTGGGTGCTCACGAGCACGGCACAGTCGTAGACGGTCCGGGCGCCGAAGACGTTGTTGCGCACCACCATGCCTGAGAGGCTCGCGCCGCCCGCATGGCCGAGGTTCACGATGCAGCTGCCCCGGTCGAGCCGGTTGCGCTCGAGTCTCACGTCGCGCGTCGGGCCGTACTGCTGGTTCACGAAGACCGCCGCGCCGGCCTCTTCACCCGGACCGTGCACGTTGCTGTCGTAGATGCCGATGTCGCGCCCTTCGAAGATGCTGATGCCGTACTGGGCGCCCACCGGGTCGAGCGCGTGAATCCACGAGTGCTCCACCCGCGCGCCGGACTTCAGGTTCATCCCGACCACCACTCCGTGCACGTCGAGCCGGCGCGCGGTGAAGCCTCCGCCCATCACCCCCCGCTGGAGCGTCGAGGACTCCTCGGCGAAGACCTCGATGTCCTCCAGCAGGACGCCCGTCGCGCCCTCCACGCTGATGATGCCGGCAATCTCGCGTGGCACCGGCGCATGGACGACGCACCGGCGCACGGTGACGTTGTTCGCGCGGATGATGAGCCGGCCGTGGATGTCACGGTCCTCGAGCACGGCGCCCGGCGTGTCCAGCACGAGGTCCCCCTCGTGCCGGACCAGGGACGTGCCGGCGGGAACTCCGGTGTTGTGCGGACCGGGGAGGGCCGGGTTGGCCCGGCAGGAGACGTTGGCCGGACAGGCCCTGCACGCGCCCTCCTCGCACCGGAAGCCATCCGCGCATTCGATGGGCTCGGTGCACGCGGGCTGCGCGAGCCCGAGGTCCTCCAGCGCGGAGAGCTGCCCGAAGCTCCGCGTCCCCTCGCTCCAGGAGCCGCCCATCGGAGCGGGCAGGCCGTCCCGCGTCACCCGGACGAGTGAAGCAGGGCCGCGGTGGCCCGGCGCCGACTCGGCGCGCATCTCGACCCGGGCGGGGAGGGCGAGCGTCAGCCCCGAAGGCTCCAGGGCATAGGTCATTCCGACCGACCAGGCCTGTGTGCCGAGCTCCTGCAGCGAGACGGTCTCCTCGCCTTCGAGCGCACCGGGCGGAAGCGTCACCCGGACGCGGCCATCTCGGGAGGTGACGGTGCCGCCTTCGGGCCCGATGACACGAACGTCGGGCCGCCCGCGTGAATCGAAGAGGCTGTCGCCACACGCAGCCGCGAGCAGGGCGAGCGCCGCGACGAGCAGAGGAGCGCGCATCAGGGCCGGAAGCTCAACCCGGTGACGGCTTCGAACCCGGGCCGCAGCACCGCCTGGTCATTCAGCCTGAACGAGGCGACCTGCGCCTCGGCCTCCGAGAACCAGGAGACCCGGCCCGCGAGGGGAACCGCATAGGAGAGCACCGCACCGGCGCGCCCGCGAAACGCCGTCCCCGCCGACGTGCTCGCCACCGACTGCGTGACGGCATCCGCGCCCAGCCGGCCGCCTGCCGCGAGTCCCCGGACGGGAAGCTGCCAGAGCCACGCGACGTCACCGCCAAGGCTCCGGAGTCCATAGGGCAGCCCGGCATCCTGACCCCGGCCGTCCTGGTATCTGCCGCGCACCCGCAGCGTCTGGGATGCGCCCACCTTGAGGTCGCCTCCCAGCAACAGCGCGGGCGCAATCCTCATGCCCCGAAGCGCCGGCGTGTTGAGGCCGACCGCGGCGAGGAGCGAGAGCTCCCGAGCGAACCCAGGTCCCGGGGCTTCGCCCCCCTTCTCCCCGCGCTCGGCGAAGGGCCGCTGCGTCAGGGTGACTGTCGTGGCCGTCCGCTCCTCGCCCTGCGTGAGCGCGAAGGCGCCGGTCCGCACGTCGTCCGCCGTCGTGCGAATCAGGCGGTAGCGTCCGGCCCGTAGCGCGAGCCGCCGTGGCTTCACGGGGTCCTCGCGAATCTCCAGCACCTCGCCGAGCCCCTCGTCACGCACGACCAGCCAGCGCCTGTCCGGCTCCGTCCCGGGGGCGAAGACGAGCCGCGCGTCCGCGCGGTGCAGGTCGGCGAGCACCAGCTCGCCCTTGCCCTTCAGGTCCATGGCATACGTCGGCCGCTGGGCGACTCCGGAGACTTCGGCCGTATGCGAGACGGTCTTCGCATAGGCGTAGCGATAGGCCTCCTGAAGCGTGATGCGCCCGTCTGCATCGGCATCCGCCGCGCCGCGAAGCCCGGCCGTCAGGTGGTGCGTGAAGAAGCTGCCGCGAAGCTCCGCGCTCTCGAGCGCGTTCTCCCCCGGGCCCGAGGACGCGACGATGGCGGTCCCATCGGGGGATTCGTCACCCGTGACGTTGAGCTCGAACCCGCCAGGCAGGGGCTTCGCCCCCTTCGTGGTGACGAGCCCTCCGGACCTGCATGCGTCCACGAAGGCCACCCTCACGTGCGCGCGCGAGGCCCCGAGCAGCTTCCGGAGCTCCGCGAAGGCGAGGCTCTCGCTCCCGAGCTCCAGGCCCTGCTCCGTGGCATGTCCGGACCAGTAGAACAGCAGCAGCGTTCGCCGCGAGGAGTCACGGGCCGCCGCGGCGATGCGCTGCTCGAGCGCGCGCACCTCGGCGAGCAGCTGCGCGCGGGTGGGGTGCTGGAGCACGCGGACGTCCTCGCCGCGAAAGCCCCCGAGCTCCCTCAGCACGTCCGCGAAGCGCGAGGCATCCGCCTCGGCGAAGCGGAGGCGCGAATGATGGGGCGCGCCCACGTTGTTGCCGACGGCGAGGGCAAAGCGCCGCTCGGGCAGCTGGGCCGCCGCGGACGCCGCGCAGAGGGCCGCGGCGAGCAGCACCAGCCGCCTCATGGCGCGCCACGCTCCAGCAGCACCGTCGCGGTCCTGGCGCCGGGAATGTGGACCTCCGCGGGGGCGCGCACCGGGCTCCCCTGGAGGGCCTGCTCCACGACGGCCCAGGTCAGGGGCTCCTTCGAGAGGACCGCCCAGATTCGCTCGGGCCCTTCGGTCTCATCGAGCACCGCACCGCCCGGAAGCAGCTGGGTGCCAGAGACCGCGAGCGGCATCGTTCCTTCGGCGGGCGCGAGGCGCGAGACGGTGCCCTTCGCGTCGACGGAGGCAATCCAGACGAATGTCTCCGACCCGGGCGACACGTGGAAGCGCAGCTGCTCGCCGGGTCGTACCCGCTCCCCCTGCGCCGCCGCACGCGGCTCGCCCTGTCCTCCCACATAGACGGTGAGCGCCTCGCCCTTGGTCGCATAGAGCGGAGCCGCTGGCGGCGTCGGGCGGAGGAAGAACACGGCTGCTCCGGCGAGGGCCGCCACCGGCAGCAGCAGCGGGGCCCAGCGCCTTGCCAGCGAGGGCTTCACCCGGGTGTTCGCCAGCCAGCGCGGGCTCTCGCGAGCAAACGTGCGTGCGGCCTGGGCGGCGGCCCGCTCCCATATCTGGCAGTGGGCGCAGACCGCGAGGTGCCTGGCGGTCGCGGGGTTCGGGGTGAGCAGATGCGCCTCGAGTGCGAGGTCGCTGGGGCATTGTGCCGTACGTGGTAGGTTCATTCGAAGACCCCCCGGCGCGCATTGGCCAGAAAGAGCTGGATGCGCTTGCCAATCGTCTTGCGCGAGAGGCCGAGCAGCTCGGCGGCTTCTTCCTGGGAGTGGCCGTCGACGAGCACGAGCCAGGCCACCATACGCTCATGTTCCGTCGCATGGGAGAGGGCCTTGACGGCGAGCTGCCGGTCGGCCACCTCCGAGAAGCTGTCCGTGGGCGCGGGCGCGTCGTGGTTCAGCTCCGACCCGCTCGCCGTCTCCCAGGCATCGTCTCGCAGCTGGGCGAAGCACACCCGCGTGGCGATGACGTAGGCCCAGCGAAGCTGCTCGGGCTCCGGGGGCAGCCGGGAGCGGTGGCGGACCAGCTGCATGAAGACCTTCTGGCAGGCGTCCGCCGCCTCGTCCGGATTGCGCAGGATCTTCAGGCAGCGGCGGTAGATGGCGGGTCCAAGCCTGCGGCAGACCTCGCTGAGGGCATCGCCGTCGTGCATCAGGGAGCTCGAGAAGGGGAGGTGGCGTCTACCTCGGCGCTTCCGAGCGTACACCCGGGCTCAGGGCATAGGAAGGCGGAGGGCGTGCCGCCAGCTCCCCTCAGCTCCGGGTATGGCGGGAGCCGAAAGGGCCGCCGCGCATGGAAATGGCGCGGCGGCCCGGGCTCCTGGCCTCGAGCATGGGAAGGGGAGGGCCCCTCTGGGGTGTCAGGTGCTCAGGCAATGACTAGCGACACACGTCGGAACACGTCGAGAGTATACAGCCACTGCTTGAAGCGTTCGCGTCCGCGTCCGCACGGGCGAACCGGCACGCCTTGGTGCAGCCGCCCAGGAACGTGGTGGAGCCAAAGCCAATGACAGAGCAGCTTTCACCGGTCGCCTTGACGCCGGAGCACGTGGTCTGACAGTTGCGAGCCATCTGGGTGACCTCGCCGTCATCCGGCGTGGCCTCCTCGGAGGGGAGCTGCTCGGTGGTGGGCGCGCCAGTCTCGGGAGCCGGATCATCCGTCGCGGGACCGCAGCCCGCACTGAAGGACCCCAGCACGGCGAAGACGGCCAACAGCATCACATGTCGCATCATGGACACTCCCTGTGAACGGGTAAAGGACGCCTTTTCAGAACGTCCAGATTAACTGGTACACGGAGAGTGAAGGCCAATCAAGCAGCCATGGTTACGCAGATGCAATTGCTTCCATGCTGTGTCGGCTTCCAGACTGCTGTTGATGTTTGATTGCGATTCACGGGAGGCCAGCCCCCGCGTGCGGGGGGATGGGCAGTCGTTGGCCTCTCGACCCGGCCATGGCCGGGCAGGCTAAGGGCCGTCGGTGCGCTTTGTGGGACCCGAGGTGGCAGGGCGCTCGCGTCGGAGGGCAGGCGTATAGCAACCGCCTTGATACACGTAGCCGTCCTCCTTGGCGCAGTCCTTCGGGTCTATAGACAGCTTGAGCCAGCAGCCGCCGTTGATGGGCACCTGAGTCTTCCCGGGGCAGCGCATGTTGCCGTCGGGTCGCCTCTGCCCCGGGAACGGCTTCGGCGGCAGCTCCAGTGCGATGGACGACCGTACAGCCGGCGCCCGGTCGGGGTGCTCCAGGGCCGTCAGCGCCGCGTCTCCGACGGCGACGGTGCCACCATCCCTCTCTTCCTCTGGCGCCGAGGCACGCACCTGCTCGGCCTCCTCTGCGCGGTGCACGCCAGTCCCCCACCAGGAACCAAGCGCCAGTCCGAGGCTGGCTGCGGTGAGCCAGGCACTCCAGGTGGCCCCTGGCGCTCGATGCACGACGTGCCGGGGGGCGGCGCTTGTCTCCTCGGGCGGAGGTGCCTCCGGGGCGAAGAGGGGTACATCCGCCTCCGGCCCACCGCCGTGCGCGGCATCCTCTAGTGCCTCGGCCAGCTCGCGAGCACTTCCACGTGCCTTGGGGCTTGCGGAGAGCATCCGGGACGTCAACTCACTCAGTTCCTCGCAGCAGCGGCCGTTCACTGCACGCGCGGACACAGACGCAGCACCCGCCTCGTGCCCGTAAAGAGACGTCGGGTCCGACCGGGGAGGGTACTCGTCGGTGATGAGCCGGAAGGCGGTGACGCCGAGCGCGAAGACATCATCCGCCGGTCCTGGCGCGTAGGCCGCGGCCGAGGCCGGGAGGGGGAGTTTCACGGAGCGCCACGCCTCCGGGGAGCGGTAGGCCGGAGTGCCGGGAGGAAACGGAGGCGGAGTGAGCGTGGCGGCGCCCAGGTAGTGCCCGGAGCCGAAGTCGGTGAGGAAGACGCTGCCCTGCGCATCACTCACGAGGATGTTGTCACCCTTGACGTCTCTGTGGACTCCGCCCGCGGCATGGGTCGCCTCCAATGCCCTCGCGAGGCTGGCGAGGACGTGGAGCACCTGCCGCGAGGTGGGCCGCCGCTGCAGTGCCCAGTCGTACAGCGACGCGCCGTCCACCCACTGCATGGCGAGGTACGGGTAGCAGGGGCCCGCCGGCTGTTGCCAGACACCCTGGTCCACGAGGCGAGGGACGCTGGGGTGGCGGAGGCGGGAGAGGAGCTCGCCCTCGCGAGCGAAGCGCTCATCCCCCGGGTGGAGGGCCAGCTTGAGGGCCACGATGCGTCGGGAGTCCTGTGCGTCGATGGCCCGGTAGACGGCGCCGTAGGTCCCCAGCCCGATTCGCTCCAGCACGCGCCAGGGCCCCACCCGGGTTCCCAGGGGAAGGCGCGCCGGATTCAGGTAGCCGGGCTGCATGGGGTGCCTCGCGAGGAGATGCGCGGTCCGCTCCGCTCGCCAGCAGGCTACTCCCTGAGTAGGCGCGTGTCAGCGCAATCTCCCAGGTGAAGGTCCTGAGGTAACGCCAGGGACTTTCAGTCCCCGTTCGGGTCCCACTCGGAGATGTCCTTCTTGGGCTCCGGGGGCACCGTCGGCCGGGAAGAAGGCGTCGCGGTGGTTGTCGTGGGCTTCTTCGTGGGCGGCGCCGCGGGGAGGACCACGGGCTCCTTCTCGTCGTCGAGCAGCGGGTCCTTCTTGTCACTGCTCGCCGTGACGGCGGGCTCGGGCTTCACCGGCTCGGGCTCGGGCTTCACGGGCTCGGGCTTCGTACCCGACCTCGCCACGGGCCCGGGCTCGGGCGAGGGCTTCGCGTCCAGCGGCTCCAGGTCCTCCAGCCCGGTCGGCTTCTCGGGCTCCGGCTCCGTGTCCGAAGCCCGGTAGCCACTGCGGCGCGAGCCACCCGCCGGAGGCTCCGACACCGTCTGCTCCGCGTCGGCGCGGCTCGAAGTCCCTCGCGGGCGGGGGGGCGGAGTCGGAGTCGGGGTCGGCGCCGGAGGAATCTCCTCCCTCGGAGACTCCGAGGCCCGGTACGCGTCCCGCGTGTCCGTCCCACCCTTCGCGTTGGCCGGGCGCTCGTCACCAAACGGGTCCTCCTCGCGGTTGTTGTTCCGGCGCGGCGCCGGCTCGTCATCACCGAACGGGTCCTCCTCCTCGTCCTTCTTCGCCTTCTTGTTCTTGCCCGTCGGCTTGCGCGCGGGCCGCGAGTCCTCCGCCACGCCAGGCGGCAGTCCCCGCAGCGACGAGTACCGGTCCGCGCACAGGTCCAGGTTCTCCTGGCAGTC
Organism: Pyxidicoccus xibeiensis; assembly: GCF_024198175.1. Lineage (NCBI taxonomy): Bacteria > Pseudomonadati > Myxococcota > Myxococcia > Myxococcales > Myxococcaceae > Pyxidicoccus > Pyxidicoccus xibeiensis. Next base: position 33,493 of record NZ_JAJVKV010000019.1, on the reverse strand, counting down.
GGCGAAGCAGCGGGTCAGCTTCGCGGCGGTGCGCCCGCTGCCGCCGTACTCGATGGTGCAGTCCTCCTTGCACGTGGCGTAGTCCTCCTTGCAGCCGGAGGAGGCGGAGCGCGCGCCCTGGGCATGGGCGATGCCGGCGGCGAGGGTCAGGACGAGGAGCAGGAGGACAGGCATGGCGGATGCGAAAACTACCAGTCTTCTTGCCTCCCGGCTCCAGGGGCCCGCGCTATGGTCCCCCGCAGCGGCATCCACATCCGTCCTTAGAGGAGGCGCATGGCTGTCAGGGTGGGCATCATCGGGAGCCACGGACTCGGCCAGGTGCTGGGCGTCATCGGTCGGGGGGACTCCCACATCCTCGAGACGCCCTTCGGACCGCACGCCGGCGCCATCATCTCCACGGAGCTGGACGGCGTCCCCGTCGTCTATGTCTCCCGCCATGGCCCCGGGCACATCCACAACGCCACCCGCTCGCCGTACCGCGCCAACCTCTTCGCCCTGAAGATGCTGGGCGTCACCCACGTGCTCGCCACCGGCACCGTGGGCAGCCTGCGCGAGCACATCCAGCCCCTCCAGCTCGTCCTCCCGGACCAGGTCATCGACCGCACCTACCGGCGGCCCTGCACCTTCTATGACGACGTCGCCGTCCACGTGGAGCTGGGCTCGCCCTTCTGCTCCACGCTGCGGCAGGTGCTGGCCTCCGCCGCGGACGCCCAGGGCCCCGCCGTCCACCCGCAGGCCACCTACGTCTGCGTCGAGGGCCCCTCGCTCAGCACGCGCGCGGAGAGCCTCCTGTACCAGACGTGGGGTGCGGACCTGGTGGGCATGACGGCCATGCCCGAGGCCCGGCTCGCCCGCGAGGCGGAGCTGCACTACGCGATGGTCGCCCTGCCCACCGACTACGACTCGTGGCGGCCCGCGCCTCCGGGCCAGGCGCACGAGGCCCTGCTGTCGCAGCTGTCTCACAACGTCCAGGCCGTCACCGCCAGCGGCGCCGCCCTCATCCGCCGCGCGCTGCCCCGCATCGCCGAGTGCCGCCACACCTGCCCCTGCGACTCCGCGCTGGCCCTGGCCATCTGCACCGACCGGGCGCGCATCCCCGACGAGGTCCGCACCCGCCTCCGCCCGCTGCTGGGCAGGTACCTCTCGCCCACGGTGGCCTGAGCCGCGTTCACTTCCGGGCACTGCTCCCCGCCGGAAGTCCTACGAAACGGCGGGCGCCCGCCTGCCTGCCTGCTGCCAACCCACCCCTTCGTCCCCACCTTGCTGCACCCGGGAGGAATGGAGCGAGGAGGGGAGCATGCGGTTGCCCAGGCTCAAGTACCTGACGTGGCGGGAGTTCGGCCGGCGCTTCGTGAAGGAGTTCCAGGAAGACACCGTCACCGACATCGCCGCCCAGCTCTCCTACTACTTCCTCTTCTCCCTCTTCCCGTTCCTCTTCTTCCTGTTCACGCTCGTCGCCTACCTGCCCTTCGCCCCGGGCGCGGTGGACGCGATGCTGGACCGCATCCGCCCGCTGGTGCCCGGGGACGCGCTGACGCTCGTCACCGGCCACCTGGAAGCGCTGGTGAACCAGCCCCGGCCGAGGCTGCTGACGGCGGGGCTCATCATCGCCCTGTGGACGGCCTCGCGCGGCGTGGACGCCCTGCGCACGGCGCTCAACCTGGCCTACGACGTGCCCGAGTCCCGCCCGCTCTGGAAGACCCAGGGCCTGGCCATGCTGGTGACGCTCGCCGGCACGCTGCTCATCCCGCTGTCCTTCACCGTCTTCCTGCTGGGCGGAAAGCTGGGAGCGTGGCTCGCGGCGAAGCTGCAGCTCGTGGACGCCTTCTATCTCCTCTGGTCCTGGCTGCGCTGGCCCTTCACCGCGGGGCTGGTGATGCTGGCGCTGGCGCTCTGCTATTACCTGCTCCCCGACGTGAAGCAGCGCTTCAAGTACATCACCCCCGGCTCCGTGCTGGGCACGTGCGTGTGGCTGCTGAGCACGTGGGGCTTCACGCAGTACGTGGAGCACTTCGGCAAGTACAACGTCACCTACGGCTCCATCGGCGGCGTCGTGGTGCTGATGCTGTGGCTCTACATCTCCGGGCTGGTGTTCATCCTCGGCGGCGAAATCAACGCCATCCTCGAGCACGCCTCCGCGGAGGGGAAGGCCAAGGGCGCGCGCGACTTCGACCAGCCCGCCCCGCTGGAGCCCCCCGTCAAGACGGCGGGCGCCGCGAAGAGCGCCAGCAGCGCGAAGAAGTCGCGGCTGGCGCGCTTCCGGTGGCGGCGGCGCGTGGCCCGGGGGCAGCCCCCCGAGCCCACCGTGGCGGAGCTGGAGCGCGAGCCCCCGTCCCACCTGCACTGAGCCGCGCGCTACTTCCCGCCCAGCTTCTGCTTGATGGCGGGCAGCCCGCCCGGGGCGTTGTTCTTCCCGCGCAGGTTGTTCTGCGAGATGATCTTCTGGATGTTCGCGATGCGGTCCTTGTTCGCGGGGTGGGTGCTCAGCCACTTCATGAAGCCCGGCGTGTCGCCCTGCTGCTTCTGGAGCTTCTCGAAGAAGGTGATGAGCCCGCGCGGGTCATACCCGGCGCCGGAGGAGTAGCGGGCGCCGTACTCGTCCGCCTCGATCTCCTCGCTGCGGCCGTGCGCCAGCATCGTCCCGCCGCCCACCAGCTGCGCGGCAATCTGCCCCACCGCGCTGGGGTTCTGTCCCAGCGCCGCCGCCGTGACGGTCTGGATGCCCATCTGGTTCACCATGGCGCGCGCCGAGTGCCGGCCCACCACGTGGCCCGCCTCGTGCGCCATGACGCCCACCAGCTCCGCCTCCGTGTCCGCCGCGAGGATGAGGCCCGTGTAGACGTAGAGGTACCCGCCCGGCGTGGCGAACGCGTTCACCATCTTCGGGTCGTCGATGACGTTGATCTTCCACTTCACGCCCGGCCGGTCCTTGGTGGCCTGCCGCAGCACGGGCGAGGACAGCGTCCGGACGTAGTCGACGATGCTCGGGTCCTGGACGTACTTGATCTTCTCCTTCGTCTCGAGCTCCTGCTTCACCTGCTTGCCCAGGTCCTCCTCCTGCTCGTCGGAGATGAGGGTTCGCGCGATGGCCTTCTCCGCCTGGACGCGTTGCTTGGTGCAGCCCGCCGTCAGGCCCGTTGCCAGGGTGAGGCCCAGTACCACCGAGAGGATTCGCTGCATGGCGAGGTGTGCCTTTCTTTGCCAGAGGTGCTTCAGATGGAGCCGCCGGACTCTTGGCCAGGGCCGCGCGCGCGGCAAGCCCCACGTTCCGCTTCGTCCGGTAGGGACGTGAACCGGCTGGAGTCCATCCAATCCGCGCCCTTTCGCGCCCTCGCCCGGAGGGCCAGCGAGCCTTGCGCCGCGCGCGCGCGCTACGGACCTTAGGGGGTAACCGGTGCCCCAGACCTCCGGCACCGGGGGAGGCATTCCATGTCGCGTCCCGTCTGGGTGGGCTCGCTGAGCTTCGGCCTGGTGAGCGTTCCGGTGCGGCTCTACAGCGCCATCAGCCCGAGGCCGCTGCAATTCCACCTGCTGCACGACGAGGACGGCGCTCGCATCCAGAACAAGCGGGTGTGCTCGGCGGACGGCGAGGAGGTGCCCTTCGAGCACGTGGTGAAGGGGTACGCGCTGGCCGACGGCCGGCACGTGCAGATAACGCGCGGCGAGCTGGAGGCGTTCGACCCGGAGTCCGCGCGGAGCATCGAGCTGGAGGACTTCGTGGAGGCCGGGGAGATAGACCCCCTCTACTACGACACCTCCTACCACCTGGTTCCCGCCGAGGGCGCGGAGCGCGCCTATGCGCTGCTGGTCGCCACGCTGCGCGAAGCGGGCCGCGTGGGCATCGGCCGGTTCGTCCTGTACCAGAAGGGACACCTGGTCGCCGTGCGGCCCCATGGCCGGGGGCTGCTGCTGTCCACGCTCCACTACGCGGAGGACGTGGTGTCCCAGGACAGCCTGTCCGAGCTGGCGCTGGCGGGGGCGCGTCCCCAGGAGCGGGAGCTGGAGGTCGCGCTCAGCCTCGTCGAGGCGCGGGCCACCGACTTCGAGCCGCGCCGCTACCACGACGTCCACCGCGAGCGGCTGCTGGCCTTCCTGGAGCGCCGCGCCCGGAAGGAGGCAGGCGGGCGGCGCGTCCACGCGGGCGCCACCGTGCAGCAACCTCCGCGGGGAGACCTGCTCGCCGCCCTGGAGCAGAGCGTGGCCGCGCTCCGGGCAGGTCAGCCGCTTCCACCGCCGCCCCAGCAGGGCGCGCTGCGAGTGCGGCCCCAGGCGTCCGCCCACGAAGCGCGTGAGGCGCGCGAGCTTCCGCAGGCCCGGGAGCCGCACGGTGGAGGCGAGACCCCCACCTCCGGCACCCCGGGGCCCCAGCGGAAGACGGACGGGAGCGGAAAGCCCTCGGCCTGAGCCTCCGCCGGGAGGAGGGGACTACTTCAGACGGCCTTCGCAGGCGTCGTAGTCGATGTTGGAGAAGTACGCGTCCACGTACTTGCCGCGCTCGTTCGCCTTGTAGTCCGGCGTGAAGGCATGCTCCCACGCGTCCATGATGATGATGGGCTTGAAGCCGGCGATGTTGTTCGTCTCGTGCAGGGTGATCCAGTGGTTGGACAGCCACCCGGTGCGCGGGTCCTGGAACGTGACGGCCCAGCCGATGCCCGGCATGGTGGCCACGGCCTTGAAGTCGGCGAACCAGTTCTCGAAGGAGCCGAAGCTCTCCTCCATGGCCTTCTTCAGCTTCGCCGGCGGCGTGGCGCCCGAGCCCCCCGGCTTCATGTTGCCGAAGTAGTACTCGTGGAGGACCATGCCGTTGTACTCGAAGCCCAGCCGGCGGGTCATCTCCGCATAGGCCGGGTTGGTGCCCGCCGCCTCGCCCTTGAGCTGCAGGCCGGAGAGCGTCTCGGTCAGCTTGTTGGTGCGGTTGACGTAGCCCTCGTACAGCTTGAAGTGGGTCTCCAGCACCGCGTCGCTCAGGCCCTTGAGGCCCTTCAGCTGCGGGAACTGCATCGGCGTGTACTTCTTCTGCGGCACGTCCGCCATGCTGCCTCCAGAGAGTGGGGTGTTGCTGATGGGTCGGAAGGCGCCTCATAGCGGAGGCGGGCCTTGCCGGCGCGAAGAACTTCACGCGGGTGTCCCCGGCACGACAAGTAAGAAATGCGTGCGGCCCGGGGGCGGTGCTATGTGCCCTGCTGGATGCCTGAGCTTCCGGAAGTGGAGATCGCCCGGCGCAACCTGGTGCGCTGGTTCGGCGGCCGGCGCCTCGTGCGCGCCGAGGCGGACGACACCCGCATCTTCCGCGGGGCCGACCGCGCCCGCTTCGCCGCCCTCACCGGCCGGCTGGAGTCCCTCGTCCGCCGGGGCAAGTACCTCCTCTTCGCCTTCGAGGGCGGACAGGGGCTGATGGCCCACCTGGGCATGACGGGGAAGTTCGTCCGGAGGACGGAGGGGCACGTGGAGCCCTACAGCCGCGCCCGCTTCCACCTGGACGACGGCCACGTCCTGCACTTCGCCGACGCGCGCATGTTCGGCCGCATGGAGCCCGCGCCCGCCGCGCTGCTGCGCCAGCTGGACGCCGTGAAGCTCCTGGGGAGGGACCCGCTCGCGGACGGCCTCACCGCGGGCCAGCTCCAGCAGGCCCTGGGCACCACGAAGCAGCCCCTCAAGGTGGCCCTGATGGACCAGGAGCGGCTGGCCGGCCTGGGCAACATCCACGCCGCCGAGGCCCTCTTCCGCGCCGGCCTCCACCCCGCCCGCCCGCCTGCTTCCCTCGCCCCGGACGAGTGGAAGCGCCTGGTGGGGGCCATCCGGGCCACCATCGACTTCGGCCTCAAGGAGCAGGAAGGGGAGGAGCCGGTGTACCTGGAGGAGGGGCGCTCGGAGAACCCGTTCCAGGTCTACGGCCGCGCCGGGGGGCCATGCTCCCAGTGCGGCAAGGCGGTGGAGTCCTTCACCCAGGGCGGTCGCACCACCCACTTCTGTCCGAAATGCCAGCCCCCGCGGGGCGTTCACGCGTCGAACCCCGCTCCCGGTAAGCGTTGACACCCCCATGTCCCATGGCTTGAATCGCCCGCCTTTCAGACCCGGCCGCCCCGCGCGGCCCTGGAGATCGTTGCCCATGTCTCACGCTCTGCTGGCGGCGCTGCTCGTCGCTTCGTCCACGGCCACCGCCCAGGTGCCCGACGGTGGCACGCCCGCGCACGCGGAGGCCGCGCCCGCCGCGCCCGCCGCAGCCGCTCCCGCGTCTCCTTCTTCGGCGCAGCCGCCTTCTTCGGCGCAGCCGCCCGCCGCCGGTGCCACGGGCGCCGCCACCCCCGAAGGCACCGTCAGCCGCGACGACCTGGAGGCCACCAAGGCGGAGCTGCGCGAGGAGATTCGCGCCGAAATCGCCAAGCAGTCCGTGGGCTCCTCCGAGTGGAACGAGGAGTTCCCCGAGGAGAAGCGCAAGCTCGAGGTCTTCACCCTCGACGGCTACTTCCGGATGCGCCCCACGCTCTTCTACAAGTTCGACCTGGGCAAGGTCCCCGGCGAGGAGCTCTTCCCGCGCTCGAACCGCAGCGCCGCGGAGAACACCCAGTCCTTCGCCACCATGCGCCTGCGCATGGAGCCCACCTTCAACGTGTCCGAGCAGGTGAGCCTGAAGCTCGAGGTGCTCGGCCTGGACAACGTGGTGCTCGGCTCCCAGCCGGACTCGCGCTACCCCGGTGACCAGCGCGACCTGTTCGGCATCTTCTCGGAGAGCCAGGACTCCGCGGTGGACATGCTGGAGGACTCCATCAAGATTCGCCGCGCCTATGGCGAGGTGAAGACGCCGGTGGGCATCCTGCGCTTCGGCCGCATGGGCAGCCAGTGGGGCCTGGGCATGCTGCGCAACGACGGCACGTGCTTCGACTGCGACTTCGGCGACACGGTGGACCGCGTCCAGTTCGTCACCAACCCCTTCGAGGGCTGGTACGTGACGCCAATGCTCGACTTCAACGACGAGGGCGTCGTCAATGGGGGCGGCTCCCAGGGTGAGCCGGTGGACCTCACCCAGGCGGATGACAGCCATGGCTGGGTGATTGCCATCGCCCGCCGGGACACCGACCCGGTCATCCGCTCCAAGCTGGAGAACAACCAGGGCGTGCTCCAGTACGGCCTGCACTTCACCTACCGCGCGCAGAACTGGGAGTACGACGCCGCCACCGACAACGGCTCGGGCGTGGGCTTCATCCCCCGCGACGCGGCGCTCTACATCCCGGACCTGTGGCTGAAGTACGAGGAGCGCACCTGGCGCCTGGAGTTCGAGCTGGCGGCCATCCTCGGCAACATCGGCAACCGCGCGCTGGACGTGGGCGGCATCAACGACCCGTCGCAGAACCAGAGCCTGCAGATCGCCCAGTTCGGCGGCGTGGCGCAGGGTGAGCTGAAGCTGATGAACAACAAGCTGTCGCTCGGCCTGGAGCTGGGCTTCGCCTCCGGCGACAGGGCCCCCGGCTTCGGCAACCAGCCGGGCCGTGCCGGCTCCGGCGATCGCGATGAGACGGTGGCCGGCGACTTCGAGGGCCCCCAGTACGAGTGTGACGCGGGCGGGTGCGGCGACAACGCCATCCGCAACTTCCGCTTCAACCGTGACTACCGCGTGGACCTCATCCTCTGGCGCGAAATCATCGGCGGCGTGACGGACGCCTTCTATGTGCGCCCGTCGGTGAAGTACACCGTCACCGAGGGCTTCGACCTGTACGGTCGCCTCATCTACTCGCAGGCGCTCTACGCGGAGTCCACGCCCTCCTTCGAGAACAAGGCGCTGGGGCTCGAGGCCAACATCGGCGCGGACTACAAGACGGAGGACGGCTTCGTCGCGGGCGTCGCCTACGGCATCCTCTTCCCGATGAGCGGCCTGCAGGAGTACGCCCCCACGCTGCGCAGGGAGCTGGAGACGCCGCAGACCATCCGCGGCTGGCTGGGAATCAACTTCTAGCCATGCGCCGCGTCCACTCGTCCTTCTGGGTCGCCGCCAGCCTCGCGCTGGTGCTGGTGGCGTGCGGCATCAAGGGCTCGCCCCGGCCGCCGAGCCCGCCTCCCGCGCCTCCCACGGAGACGCAGCCTCCGCCGCAGGAGCCCGGCAGGGGCCCCATCGAGCCGTCGGGGCCCTCCATCACCCCCTCCCCGGACGCGGGCACCTTCGCCCCGGGCTCCGAGACGCCGGGCTCCGAGGCACAGTGAACCACTTCAACTGGCGCAAGGGCGTGCTGCACGCTGAGGGCGTGCCGCTGCCGGCCATTGCCGACGCGGCGGGCACGCCCACCTACGTGTACTCCGCCGCCACGCTCACCCGGCACTTCCGGGTGGTGTCGGAGGCCTTCGGGAGCACGCCGCACCTCATCTGCTACTCGGTGAAGGCCAACTCCAACCTGGCCATCCTCAAGCTGTTCTCCGGGCTGGGCGGCGGCTTCGACATCGTCTCCGGCGGCGAGCTGGCTCGCGTGCGGCACGTGGGCGGCGACGTGGCGAAGACGGTGTTCGCCGGCGTGGGCAAGACGCAGCAGGAGATGGAGGCGGCGCTGGCCGCGGGCATCCTCCTGTTCAACGTGGAGAGCGCCGAGGAACTGGACGCGCTGGACGCGGTGGGCCGCCGGCTGGGCAAGCGCGCCCCGTTCGCGCTCCGCGTGAATCCGGACGTGGACGCGCGCACGCACCGCCACATCTCCACCGGGCTGAAGACGTCCAAGTTCGGCGTGCCCTTCGAGGAGGCTGTCGCCCTCTATGCGCGGGCGAAGAAGCTCAAGGGCGTGCGCGCGGCCGGGCTGGACTGCCACATCGGTTCGCAGCTCACCCGCACCTCGCCCATGCGCGCCGCGCTCACCAAGGTGGCCGGCCTGTATACGGCGCTGAAGGCGCAGGGCCACCCGCTGGCATACCTGGACGTGGGCGGCGGCCTGGGCATCACCTACACGGACGAGACGCCGCCGTCCCCCGAGGACTACGCGCGCACCGTGCTGGAGGCGACGCGGGACACCGGCGCGCACCTGGTGCTGGAGCCGGGGCGGGCGCTGGTGGGCAACGCCGGCGTGCTGCTCACCCGCGTGCTGTACCGGAAGCAGACGCCCGCCAAGCACTTCGTCGTGGTGGACGCGGGCATGAACGACTTGCTCCGCCCCGCCCTCTACGAGGCCCACCACGCCCTGCAGCCTCTGGTGAAGCGCCGGGGCAAGCCGGTGGAGGTGGACGTCGTGGGGCCGGTGTGTGAGTCCACCGACGTGCTGGCCAGGGCCCGGCCCCTGGTCCTCCCCCAGGCGGGCGAGCTGTACGCCTTCATGAGTGCCGGGGCTTACGGGATGAGCATGGCTTCCAACTACAACTCCCGACCCCGCCCGGCCGAGGTGATGGTGGACGGGGAGGCCTGGAGGGTCGTCCGCGAACGGGAGCGGGTCGAGGATCTCTGGCGCGGCGAGCGGGCCTGAACATATAAGCGCCGGCATGAAGACCTTCGAAGGCTCCATGACGGCGCTCGCCACCCCGTTTCGCGACGGGGCGTTCGACGAGCAGGCCTACCGGGCCCTGGTGCGCTACCAGATTGAGGGCGGCACCAGTGTCCTGATTCCGATGGGCACCACCGGCGAGTCCGTGACGATGACGGCCGACGAGCGGGCCCGCGCGGTGAAGGTCGCGGTGGAGGAGTCGAAAGGTCGCGTCGCGGTGGTGGGCGGTGGCGGCTCCAACAGCACCGCCGAGGCCATCGACAACGTGAAGCGCGTGCGTGAGACGGGCGCGGACGGCACGCTCATCGTCACGCCGTACTACAACAAGCCCTCGCAGGCGGGCCTGGTGGAGCACTTCCGCGCCATCGCGCGCGCGCACCCGGGCTTCCCCATCATCGCCTACAACGTGCCGGGCCGGACGGGCGTGGACATGCTGCCGGAGACGGTGCAGCGCCTGTGCGACCTCCCCGAGGTGGTGGCCATCAAGGAGGCCACCGGCAACCTCTTCCGCGCGCTCGAAATCCTGGAGAAGTGCGGCGAGCGGATGACGCTGCTATCCGGCGACGACTTCACCGTGCTGCCCTTCATCGCCTGCGGCGGCAAGGGCGTCATCTCCGTGTCCTCCAACGTGGCGCCGCGGATGATGGCGGACCTCGTCGCGGAGGCGCGCGCGGGGAATATCGCGAAGGCCCGCGACATCCAGGTGCGGATGAACAGCCTGCACCGGCTGCTCTTCGTGGAGTCCAACCCCATCCCGGTGAAGTGGGCGCTGCACGTGATGGGCCTGTTCGGCCCGGAGCTGCGCCTGCCGCTGGTGCCCATGAGCGAGCCGAACGCGTCGAAGCTGCGCGACGAGCTGCGCCACCTGGGCCTGCTCAAGAGCTGAGCCCCCACGCCACGCCAGGAGCGCAGCGCACATGATTCGCACCGTCATCACCGGCATCACCGGACGCATGGGCAGCACGCTGCTGCGCCTGGCGCGTGACGCGGGAGATTTACAGGTGGTGGGCGCCACGGAGCGTCCGGGCAGCGCCGCCGTGGGGCTGGACGCGGGGCTCGCCGCGCGGCTGGGCGCGCTGGAGGTCCGCGTGGTGGACGACCTGGGCCGGGCCCTGGATGCCGCGAAGGCGGACGTCGTCATCGACTTCACCAGCGCCGAGGTGAGCGTGGCCCACGCGAAGGCGTGCGCGGCGCGCGGCGTGGCGCTGGTGGTGGGCTCCACCGGCTTCACCCCCGAGTCCTCCGCGGCGCTGGCGGAGTCCGCGAAGGCCATTCCCATCGTCGCGGCGCCCAACATGTCCGTGGGCGTCAACGTGGTCATCCGCATGGCGGCGGAGCTGGCGCGGGTGCTGGGGCAGGGCTTCGACGTGGAGGTGCTGGAGGCGCACCACCGCATGAAGAAGGACGCGCCCAGCGGCACCGCGCTGCGGCTGGCGGAGGTGCTGGCCTCCTCGCTCGGGCGGTCGAAGGAGGACCTCACCTTCGCGCGCGAGGGAATGATTGGCGCCCGGCCGGCCAACGAGATTGGTGTGCAGACGCTGCGGGGCGGGGATGTGGTGGGCGAGCACACGGTGTTCTTCTTCGGCGAGGGCGAGCGCATCGAGCTGACGCACCGGGCGACCAGCCGCGACCAGTTCGGGCTGGGGGCGCTGCGGGCCGCGCGGTGGGCGGTGGGCCACGCGCCAGGGCTCTACGACATGGCCGACGTGCTCGGCTTCCAGAGGACTTCATGACGACCGCGCGCTACTGCCGCTTCCTGTACGAAGGCCGTGCGCACCATGGCCGCGTCGAGGGCTCCGAGGTGGTGGTGCTCTCCGCCGCGCCCTGGGCCGGAGCGAAGGACACGGGCATCCGCCGCTCGCTGTCCGCGGTGACGCTGCTGGTGCCCTCGGACGCGTCCAAGGTCGTCTGCATCGGGCAGAACTACCGCAAGCACGCGGAGGAGATGGGCAAGCCCGTCCCGCCCGAGCCGCTCATCTTCACCAAGCCCTCCACGGCCCTCAACGGCATGGGCTCGCCCATCCGGATTCCGAAGGCCAGCCAGGAGGTGCACTACGAGGCGGAGCTGGCGCTGCTCATCGGCGAGCGGCTGAAGAACGCCGACGAGACGACGGCCGCGCGCGCCATCTGGGGCCTCACGTGCTTCAACGACGTGACGGCGCGCGACATCCAGAAGCGCGAGGTGCAGCACACCCGCGCCAAGGGCTATGACACCTTCGCCTGCGCGGGGCCCTGGGCGGTGACGGGCCTGTCCCCGGCGGACCTGCGCATCGTCTGCCGGGTGAACGGGCAGGTGCGCCAGGACAGCCGGACGTCGGACATGATCTTCAGTCCCGCCCGCCTGGTGTCCTTCATCTCCCAGGTGATGACGCTCCTGCCTGGTGACCTGGTGAGCACCGGGACGCCGTCGGGAGTGGGGAAGCTGGAGGCGGGGGACACGGTGGAGGTGGACATCGAGGGAATCGGGACCCTGGTCAACCCGGTTGAGATTGAGCCTTGAGCGCCACCGTCTATGTCGGACTGGGTTCCAACGAGGGGGACCGCGAGAGCCACCTCGTCGCCGCCTTGACGGCACTGTCCCGCATCGACGCGGTGGCGGTGCTGAGCTGTTCCTCTCTCTTCGACAGCGCCCCCGTGGGGCCGCCGCAGCCGCGCTTCCTCAACGCCGTCGTGGCGCTGGAGTGCGGCCTGCCCCCCCAGCGGCTGCTGTGCATCCTTCAGCAGATTGAGAAGGACCTGGGCCGCCAGCGCGAAATGCGCTGGGGACCGCGCACCATCGACCTGGACATCCTCCTCTGGGAGGGACAGGTGGTGGCAGACCCCACGCTCCAGGTGCCTCATCTGGAGCTGCACAAGCGCCGCTTCGCGCTCGAGCCCCTGGCCGAGTTGGCCCCGCACCTGAAGCACCCGGTGCTGGGCATCACCGTGAAAGAGCTCCTCGGGAAACTCGCCCCGCAGGATGTCCGCAGGAGCGAGGCCACCTGGTGGCCCGAAGCGAGCTACTCGAGCAACGACACATGAACCTGTCCCTCGCCCTGGCCACGGCCGCGCTGCTCGCCGCCGAGCCCACCAACCTGCCCGCCGGCCACCCGCCTGTCCCCCCGGGGACCGAGGCCTCGCCGGCCACCACGCCCGCCGCCCCTGGTGCAGGCCGCATGCCCGAGGGGCACCCCGCGGTGGACGGCGCCGCCGCGGCGCCGCCGGGCGAGCTGCCTCCGGGCCACCCGCCCATGTCGGGCACGGGGCGCGCGCCGCCGTCCGCGGAAGAGCTGCTGCGCCAGCTCGACACCACGGAGGGGCTGCGCGAGCGGGAGAAGACCTTCGAAATCGCCGCGTCGCTGGGCCGGCTCTACTACGTGAATGGCCGCCACTCGGACGCCGCCACCTACCTGCAGCAGGCGGAGGCCCGGGGGAAGGCGACGCGGGAGCTGTTCCTCGCGCAGCGCAAGAAGCTGGGCAAGGCGGCGGTGCCCTCGGCGGAGGCCGCGGGGTGTGGCTTCTCGCAGGGCATGGCGGTGGACGCCATGACGGCGGTGGCGCAGGAGCGCGCGAAGAAGGGTGACGTCCCGGGCGCCGCGGCGTGCGCGCGCGCGGCGCTGGCGCCGGTGCTGGACGTGACGGTGATGCGGGCGAACTCGCTCTTCCTCACGGGCGACCTGGCCGGAGCGCTGGCGGCGTATGCCGGCGTGCTGGACGTAGACCCGACGCACGAGGAGGCCCTCTACTCGCGCTCGGCGCTGCTGTTCGAGACGAAGGGCGAGGACCTGGCGGCGCTGAAGCAGGCGCGCGAGGGCTTCGACGCGCTGGTGGCCGCGCACCCGGACTCGCCCCGGGCGGAGATGGCGAAGCGGCTGAGCAAGACGGTGGAGGAGACGGTGAAGGCGGGCGGGCGCAAGAAGCTGCTCGCCACGCGCGCGGAGGACCGGCGCATCCGCCTGTCGCAGGCGGCGGCCCCGGGCACCGACGCGCCGCGCCCGCTGTCGCAGGAAGCGATTGAGGCGGTGCAGAACACCGAGCGCACGCCGGAGCTGGAGCAGGGCCTGGCGAAGCTGGTGGAGGAGGGCGAGGAGCACCTGGCGCGCGGGCGCTTCCAGGAGGCGCTCGCCAACTACACGCGCGTGGTGCCCTTCCAGCCGGAGAACGGGCGCGCGAAGGCGGGCATGGCGTGGGCGCTGGTGGGCCTGGGCCGTCCCATGGCGGCGCGCGTGTGGGGCGTGGCCGTGCAGTCGGACCCGGCGGCGGTGGAGAAGCTCGGCGACACCCTGAAGACCAAGGGCGACGCCAAGGGCGCGAAGGCGCTCTGGGAGAAGCTCGCCTCCGACGCGCCGGACTACTCGAACAAGGCGGGCCTCCAGGCGAAGCTGACCCAGTAGGCGCGGGCCCGGGGGCCGGCTCGTGGGCCAGCCCCCGGTGTGTTGCGGTCCTCAGGGCTCCTCGGTCTCGGGCGCCGGCGTCACCTCGCAGGGCCACCACGCCGGAGGATTGGCCCGGTCATCCCACCGTCCGTAGAAGATGTCGTGCAGGGCGTAGCGCCGCAGGTTGCCGCCCCTGCAGAACAGCTCCGGGTGCTCGTTCACCGTCAGCGCCTCTCCCTCGACGTCGAAGGAGGTGGAGCAGAACGAGGTGGTGCTCGCGGCCGGCGGGGTGGCCGGCGCCTGCTCCGAAGCGGGCATCGCGTGGTACTGCTCGCAGGCGAGCTGCGGGAAGGACTGGTGGTCCGGGTTCACGATCATGTTCAGAGACACCCGGCCCCGCTTCACGAAGCACCCATCGAAGACCTGCCCCTCGCCTTCAGGGCCGTTGGAGTACTGGTAGGTCGCCACCGAGTAGCCCTGCGGAGGCTCCGGGCACGAGGCGAGCTTCTGGTGGAGCGGGTGGAGCGCTCCCTCGCGGTAGACAATCCAGTGGAACTCCAGCGACTCGGCCGTGTGGCCCTCCTGGTAGCCGATGACGGTGTCGATGCGGCTCGTCGCGGTGGGGCTGATGGTGTCGAGCTGGCCGTTGCCGTTCTCGTCCACGTAGACCACCACCGAGGCGAGGCCCAGGCGTGAGCCCGGCTCTCCATTCAGCACGTTGGCGGGAGGCAGCTTGTTCACGGGGAGCCGCACGGTGGTGGGGCTGCGCGAGTGGATCTTCACGTCCATGGTCTCGCGCGTGTACTCGTACGGCGTGTCCAGCGAGAAGCACCTCCGGTTGTTGCCGCCGGGCGGCAGGTTCTTCAGGCACTCCAGCGTGCTCTCCGGGTAGCGCTCCCAGATGAGCGCGGCCCGCAGCTTCTTCGCCCGCGCTTCGTCGAGCGCGGCGGAGGAGACGAAGGTGCCCTCGACGTCGAGCAGCACCTCGTCCTCCGCCCCGTCGCCCAGCACCTCGCCGCAGCCCGACAGCGTCAGCCCCAGCGCCAGCATTCCCGTCGTGAGGGTTCTCCGGACCATCCGTGTCGCCATGTGCTCCTCCCGTTCATTCGTGTGGTGGATGCGCACCGGGCCGGTGGCGCCCGAGTCCACTCCAGGAGTCGTTTCCTCGGAGCGGCTCGGGCCTCGCCGGCCGGTGCGACAGTGGAGACGCGGAGGGGGATTTGCGTGGGACATCGGCTCGGGAATGCATGCCTCACTGGCCCCAGGTGCAGCCCACCAGCAGCGTGGGCACGGGTTGCAGGCGGAGCTGGTCGTCCTCGCGCACCAGGCTTGCGTGGCCGCCCATGCGCGCGAAGAGGCCAGCGCGGGCGCCGAGGGGAAGCTCGGCGGAGAGCGCCGCGAATACAGCCGCGCCTGCGCCCGTGCGCAGCCTCGAGGCGGACAGGCCCAGGCTGTCGCGCCGCTCCGCCTCGAGGCTGCTCGCGCGCTGGAGGACGCCGAGCACGCCCACGCCCACGTGGGCTCCCGTCCAGACCCTCTCGAGCGAGCCCGCCACACCTACGCCGCCCCAGGCACCGAGCTCCAGCTGGTCCAGGCGGAGCGCCGCGGTGGAGGCCCGGCTGGCGCCCAGCGTGAGTCCACCGACGAGGGAGGGCCCCGTGCCGCCGGACGCCTCGCGTGCGAGAAACACTCCGGCCTGGGGGCCCCAGCCTCCCGCCGGCGTGGAGGCGCGACTCACGCCCAGGCCGGCCTGCCTCCGCCAACCAGCGCCCTCCAGGAGCGCGCCCTTGCGCTGGTGCAGGGCCAGCGTGCGCACCTCGAGCGACTCGGGCTGGAGTCGCTGGCGCTCGCCCCAGGGCAGGTACACCCGGCCGTAGAGGACCTGGGCACCGCGCCGGACCTGGACGCGGTAGCGGCCGGCGGGCAGCGCCACGCGCACGGTGGCTTCCGGGCGGGGCTCCACCTCGGCCATGACCTGCAGGGTGCGCTCCTCCACCAGCACCACGCTGTCGCCCACGGCGGGTGGCAGCTCCAGCTGGGCTTGAGAGCGCTCCAGCGCGGTGAGGAACAGGTCGCCTTCGCCCGCGAGCTGGCTGGAGAGCTCCGGGTGCTGCACCGCCGCGGTGGAGCCGTGCGAGCCCGCGAGGGTGCGGTGGTAGACGTGGCGGTAGGCCTCCGCGAGGCTCACCCGCGCGTCACCGTCCACGTCGGCCGCGCCGCGCAGGCCCGAGACCAGGTGGTGCGTGAAGTACGAGCCCTGGAGGCTGTCGGACTCCTGGGCGACTTCGTGGGCGCCGGCGGAGGTGATGAGGACCCGGCCCTCGGGGCCCACCTGGCGCACGAAGGACACGTCGAAGGCGGGCGCGGACTTCATGCCCTTGGAGCGGCCACGGACCATGGCGCCGCTGTGGCAGGCGTCGAGCACGGCGATGGTGACGGTGGTGGGGATGTCGGCGAGCAGGCGCTGGAGCTCGGCGAGGGGCAGGGGGGCTCCACCCAGGTGCAGCGCGGTCTCGTCGCCGTGGCCCGAGTAGAAGAAGAACAGCAGCGTGCGCTCGCCCATGCGCCGTGCTTCCTCGATGCGCCCGCGCACCCGGGCGAGGGCCAGCCGCACGGTGGCCGGGTCTTCGCCTCGCAGGAGGATGCGGCGGTCCTCTGGCACACCCCCGAGCTGGCTGAAGAGCGTGTCCATGCGCTCCGCGTCGCGCTCCGCCCAGCGCAGGGGCTCGTCCGTGCCCCGGCCGACGTTGTGGCCCACGCTGAGCGAGAAGCGGCTCTCCGCGTGCGCGGGCACCGTGGCCAGCAGGGCTACCGCCAGGGCCACGAGCGGCAACCCCAGACGCCTTCGTGCTGTCACGCTCGGTCCGCGAAGGAGCTTCGAATCCGTCACCACGGCTGCTCCTTGGGGAGCTCCCGCAGCGAGTAGCGGGTTCCTGGCAGAGGCTCCGGGCGTGGCGGGAAACCCGTGCCGTGAGTGGCTTCCCGTGCCCAGCGGAGCACGTCCTCGGGCGAAGGTGCGTCTTCCGTCTTTTCGGCGAGCACCATGACCAGCGCCTCGCGCTCGGGGGCGGCGTCGAGCTCCAGGCTGCCCGGGAGGACCAGCCGCCCGGGCTCCATCTGCACCGCGCCGCCTGTCTGGTCGAAGCCGTGCAGGGGTGTTGCCCGCCCGTGGTCACTGAGTCCCACGACGTAGAGTGTCCCGCCCTCCGCGTCCTCCACCTCCACTCGTACCCTGTCGCCCGGGCGCAGCACGACACCCGGCGCGTGCTCGAACACGGTCTCTCCCCGCTTCACGAGCACCCGCGCCGTCAGCCCGCCGCGCACGCGCACCGTGTCGCCCTCGCCCGTGGTCGCGGGCTGGCGCACGGCGACGATGACCAGCAGCGAGCACAGCCCGAGCGCGGGGAGCGCCCACCGCAAGCCCGCGCCCCGGCCGAATACGCTCCTCGCGTGGCCGAGCAGACCTGTGGCCCGACCCGATACGCCCGACCTCCGCGCTTCGATGCGCGCACCCACCCATGCGAAGGCGCGGGCGTCGGCGAAGGCGCGTTGCTCGGCTCGTCGGTGCTCGAGGTGCGAGGCGAGGGACGGCGAGGCGCGCGCGGCCTCCTCCACACGCTGGGCCTCGTGCGGGGGCAACTCCCCGCACAGGTAGCGCTCAATCAGCAGGTCCGGCACTCCCGGAAAGCGGGGCAGGGAGGGGGAGCTCATGCGGGGGCGGTTCCTTTCCGCGGGACGGCGCTGGGGACGTCCAGCAGCCGTCGCGCCGTATCGAAGAAGGACTGGAGCTTGCGCTGCACCGTCTTGCGGGACACGTCGAGCAGCGAGGCAATCTGCTCCTGCTCCAGTTCATCCAGGAAGCGATGCGCGACGATGCGCTGCACGTCCTCCGGGCAGTGGGCGAGCACGTGGCGCACCAGGTCCGCGTCCACCAGCAGTCGCTCCAGCGCATCATCCGGAGCGACGCCGAGCCCCACGGAGGGAGCTCGGAGCGTCAGTGCGCTGGCGGCCTCGGTGCGGCGCCTGCGCAGTACCGAGAAGCACTGGCGGTCGGCCACCGTGAGCAGCCAGGACAGCGGCGAGCTGGCACTGCCCACCTGTCCGAGGTGTGCGTGGGCGCGCAGGAACACCTCCTGCGTCATGTCCCACGCCAGCGCGTCATCGCCCAGCAGCCGACGGCAGCGCCGGTGAACGGCCTCACCGTAGCGGCGGTAGTAACCCTCGGTTCGCGCGACCTCGTCTTCCGGCTCGCTCAAAGCCCGTCCTCACGTTGCCTCCGACATCGCCCGGCATTCTTCTCCAGCAGGGCGAAGAGGCCCGGAGGTGGAGACGCGTGAGCAACTTTCCGTGGGACATTCCGCGGAGCACCTTGACACCGCGGCATGGGAAGCGGCGGCACCGCCCCCAGGCCCGGGGTACATCCGTTCGGCGGCCCGGCCAGCCCCGGAGGCAGGAAGGAACGTTCATTCCACCCGGCGGTGCGTCTCGCCCGACTCCGGAGGCAGGAAGGAACGTTCATTCCACCCGGCGCCTCGTCCCCTGGATGGCCCTGGATGCAGGAAGGAACGTTCATTCCACCCGGCGGCGAAGGCTCGCTGCCGGGGGGGGCGGTGAATCGGCGTCGTGCCTGCTTCACTCGGCCTTGTCGGCTGATTCAGGCCACGCTCGCGCGCCCCGCCCCCGCCGGACGTCAGACGAACTTCGCGGCCAGCAGGTCCTGCACGTCGAGCAGGCCCACGGCGCGGCCCTCCACGTCCACCACGGGGAGCTGGTCTACCCTCAGCTCGCGCATCTGCGCGGTGGCGGCGAGCACCAGCGTCTCCGGCGTCACGCAGCGGGGGTGCTTCCCCATGACGTCGCGCACGGGGATGGTGAAGTCGGTGAGCCCGTCCTCCACGCGGCGGCGCAGGTCTCCGTCGGTGAAGATGCCCACCAGCTTCCCGGCGCGGTCCACCACGCACGCGGCGCCCGGCCGGCCCGGCGTCTTCGTCATCACCCCCACCACCTCGGACAGGGGCGCGGTGTCGCGCACCAGCGGGTTGGCGGGGCCGGAGCGCATCAGCTCGAAGACGCGCTGCACGGAGCGCCCCAGCTTCCCGCCCGGGTGCAGCAGCGCGTAGTCCTCCGTGCCGAAGGGCCGCGAGCGCAGCACCGCCATGGCCAGCGCGTCTCCCAGTGCGTGCAGCGCCGCGGTGGACGCGGTGGGCACCAGCCCCATGGGGCAGGCCTCTTCAATCGGGCCGATGTCCAGCACCACCTCGGAGCCGCGCGCCAGCGGGCTCTCCGCGTCGCCCGTGAGGGCGATGACGGGCGTGGCCATGCGCTTGAAGGCGGGCAGAAGCCGCACCAGCTCCTCGGTGGAGCCGCTGTTGGACAGCGCGAGGATGACGTCCCCGCGCGCCACGCGGCCCAGGTCTCCGTGCACCGCCTCGGCGGGGTGGAGGTACACCGAGCGGATGCCCGTGGAGGCCAGCGTGGCGGACAGCTTCTGGCCGATGTGGCCCGCCTTGCCCATGCCCGTCACCACCACCTGGCTCTTGCACTCGCGCACCAGCTGCACGGCGCGCAGGAACGCGTCCCCCAGTCGCTCGGTGACGCCGAGGATGGCGCGGGCCTCGGCCTCCAGCACGCCCCGGGCGTAGGCGAGCGTGGCCTCGGTTTCGGGGACGGAGGCAGGTGCCTGGGCAGGGCGGCCGGGGAGCGCGCGCAGGCGAGGCTTCTTGGCGACGGAGCGGGGGGAGCGGGCCATGGTGACGGCCGGAACTTCTACCCTCCGGCACCCCATGGTGGCCACCCTTGACGCGTGGGGAGGCATCGATTACGCGCCTGCTCGCCTGGCCTGCCAAGGCCGGTCACATCCACCTTCATTCATCGCAGCAACTTCCCAGGAGAAGGACGAGATGAAGTTCTTCATCGACAGCGCCGACGTCGAGGAGATCCGCAAGGCCCATGCGATGGGCTGCGTGGACGGCGTCACTACCAACCCTTCGCTCCTGGCCAAGGTGGGACGCGGCCTGGAGGAGACCATCCGGGAAATCTGCTCCATCGTGGACGGCCCCATCAGCGCCGAGTGCGTCTCGCTGGAGGCGGACGAGCTGGTGAAGGAGGGCCGCGGCCTGGCGAAGATTCACGACAACGTCGTCGTGAAGATTCCCATGGGCGTGGAGGGCATGAAGGCCGTCAAGGCCCTCACCGCCGAGGGCATCCGCACCAACGTCACCCTCTGCTTCTCCGCCAACCAGGCCCTGCTGTGCGCCAAGGCGGGCGCCACCTACGTGTCGCCCTTCGTGGGCCGGCTGGACGACATCTCCCAGGACGGCATGGACCTCATCGCCCACATCCTGGAGATCTACCAGAACTACGACTTCAACACGCAGGTGCTGGTCGCCAGCGTGCGCAACCCGGTGCACGTGCTCCAGGCCGCGCGCATGGGCGCGGACGTGGCCACGCTGCCCTACAGCGTCATCACCCAGCTGGCCAACCACCCGCTCACCGACGCGGGCATCAAGAAGTTCCTGGCCGACTGGGAGAAGGTCCCCAAGGCCGCCAAGCCCCCGGCGGCCAACAAGTAGTCCGCCCGGAAGGCCCCCGGCAGCCTGCCCGGGGGCCTGTTCCACCCCCGGGCGTGTGGGAGCGAATCCCCCACCCCGCGGAGGCGGCTTCGGGCTGGCGATTTCGCGGCGCGGCATGTATTCGTTGACTCCCGAGTCAACGAGTCGACCGAGTCACGAGGAGTCGCATGGAATTCCAGCTCACCGACGACCAGCGCGCCCTGCAGGAAGCCGCGCGCAAGTATGCCCGCGAGGTCGTCCGCCCCAAGGCCGCCCACTACGACGAGACGGCCACCTTCCCCAGGGACTTGCTGTCCACCGCGTGGGAGCTGGGCCTCTTGAACATGGCCATCCCCACCGAGTACGGCGGCGTGGGCCTGTCGCACCTGGACCAGACCATCGTCGCGGAGGAGCTGAGCTGGGGCTGTGCTGGCGTGGCGACGTCCATCATCGCCAACGACCTGGCCAACCTGCCCATCATCCTCCACGGCACGGAGGACCAGAAGAAGCGCCTGCTGTCCCACTTCGCCGAGCGCGTGAAGTTCTCCTCCTTCTGTCTCACGGAGCCGGAGGCGGGCAGCGACGTGGCCAGCATGCAGACGACCGCCGTGCGCGACGGTGACCACTACGTGCTCAACGGCGCCAAGTGCTTCATCACCAACGGCGGCCAGGCCGAGCAGTACACGGTGTTCGCCACGGTGGACAAGGCGAAGAAGCACAAGGGCATCACCTGCTTCGTGGTGGAGGGCCGTCCCAAGGGCCTCACCCCCAGCAAGCACGAGAACAAGATGGGCCAGCGCGCCAGCGAGACGGTGTCGCTGACCTTCGAGGACGTGCGCGTCCCGGTGGCCAACCGCATCGGCGAGGAGGGCCAGGGCTTCGCCGTGGCCATGGCCACGCTGGACAACAGCCGCCCGCTCACCGCCATGTTCTCCGTGGGCATCGCCCGCGCCGCGCTCGAGTACTCCATGGAGTACGCCAGCCAGCGCAAGACGTTCGGCAAGCCCATCATCGAGCACCAGGCCATCCAGTTCATGATTGCCGACATGGCCATGAACACCCACGCCGCGCGCATGCTCACCTACGAGAGCGCCTGGCTGCTGGACGAGGGCAAGCGCAACACCCTCCAGTCCAGCTACGCCAAGTGCTTCGCCGCGGACATGGCCATGAAGGTCGCCACCGACGCCGTCCAGGTCTACGGCGGCTACGGCTACATCAAGGAGTACCCCGTGGAGAAGCTGATGCGCGACGCCAAGCTCATCCAGGTCTACGAGGGCACCAGCCAGGTCCAGCGGCTCGTCATCGCTCGCGAACTGTTCAAGTAGAAAAGCAGAACTGTGTCCGGCGGCCGTTTCCCATTGCCGCCGTGACACTCGGATGCCTATTAACCCAGACCGTTCGCGCGCCGCGTCAAGGCGCCCCGCACGGACTGTTTTCCAGCCTTCAAACGCCTCCTCGGTAAGGAGAAGCACCGCCGTGAAGATCCTCGTCACCGCCAAGCGCGTGGAAGACCCTGAGTCGAAGATCAAGGTAAAGCCGGATGGCTCGGGCATCGTTCAGGAGGGGCTCAAGTACAAGATCAACCCCTTCGACGAGATTGGCGTCGAAGAGGGCCTGCGCCTGGTGGCGAAGCACCAGGGCGAAGTCGTGGTGGTGTCCATCGGTGGCAAGGAGGTGCAGGAGCAGCTCCGGCACGCCCTGGCCATGGGCGCCCACCGCGCGGTGTGGGTGAACCACACGGGCCCGCTGGACCAGCTCGCCATCGCCGGCCTGCTCCAGAAGGTCGTGGAGAAGGAGAAGCCGGACCTCGTCATCCTCGGCAAGCAGTCCATCGACGACGACCAGAACCAGGTCGGCCAGTACCTCGCCGAGTTCCTGGGCTGGGGCCAGGCCACGTTCGCCTCCAAGGTGGAGTCCGCGGAGAGCGAGCAGGAGAAGAACAAGGTGCCGGCGCTCGTGGTCAGCGCGGACGGCAAGAGCGTGCGCGTCATCCGCGAGGTCGACAACGGGCTGGCCACGGTGGAGTGCCAGCTGCCGGCCGTCGTCACCACGGACCTGCGCCTCAACCAGCCGCGCTACGCCAGCCTCCCCGGCATCATGAAGGCCAAGAGCAAGCCCATTGAGGAGCTGACGCCGGCCAAGCTGGCCGTGGACGTCACCCCGGCCATCCAGGTGCTGAAGATGTCGGCCCCCCCCGCGCGCAAGGCGGGCATCAAGGTGGCGGACGTCCCGGCGCTGGTGGAGAAGCTCCACAACGAGGCGAAGGTCGTCTGAGCGGCAGCCCGCGCTCCCTCCTACGGAACGAACCTTTCAGAGATACGGAGTCACGCAGATGCCAACTGTTCTCATCATCGCCGAGCAGCAGCCGGACGGCAGCCTCCGCAAGGCCACCCTCAACGCCATTGGTGCGGGCAAGCAGCTGGCCGAAAAGGCCGGCGGCGAGCTGCACATCGCCCTGGTGGGCAAGGACCCCGCGAAGGTCGCGGACGAGCTCAAGGGCACCGGCGCCAAGGCCGTGCACGTGGGCGC
This sequence comes from Pyxidicoccus xibeiensis, assembly GCF_024198175.1. Classification (NCBI taxonomy): domain Bacteria; kingdom Pseudomonadati; phylum Myxococcota; class Myxococcia; order Myxococcales; family Myxococcaceae; genus Pyxidicoccus; species Pyxidicoccus xibeiensis. The sequence continues at coordinate 10,606 of NZ_JAJVKV010000019.1, read as the reverse complement.
CGCGCCCGAGCTGGAGCACTACCTCGCCGAGACGTACGCCCCGGCCCTGGCCGCGCTGGTCCAGGAGCTGAAGGCGGACTACGTGGGCATGGCCTCCACGGCGCAGGGCAAGGACCTGATGCCCCGCCTGGCCGCGCGCCTGCGCGCCGCCATGGCCACCGACGTCATGGCCTTCAACGGCGGCGGCGCGGACATCACCTTCACGCGCCCCATGTGGGCCGGCAACGTCTTCGCCGAGGTGAAGCTCACCACGCCGGTGAAGGTGTTCACCCTGCGCGCCACCGAGTTCACCGCCGCCGCCGGTGGGGGCTCCGCCGAGGTGAAGACCTTCACCCCGAAGGTGGAGGCCTCCAAGACGAAGTTCGTCGACTTCAAGGAAGTGAAGAGCGCCCGCCCCGAGCTGACCGAGGCGCGCGTCGTCGTCTCCGGCGGCCGTGGCACCAAGGGCGACTTCAAGGAGATCGAAGCGCTGGCGGATGACCTGGGCGCCGCGGTGGGCGCGTCCCGCGCGGTGTGCGACGCGGGCTGGGTTCCCAACGACTTGCAGGTCGGCCAGACGGGCAAGGTGGTGGCTCCGGCGCTCTACATCGCGGCGGGCATCAGCGGCGCCATCCAGCACCTGGCGGGCATGAAGAGCTCGAAGACCATCGTCGCCATCAACAAGGACCCCGAGGCCCCCATCTTCCAGGTGGCGGACTACGGCATCGTGGCGGACCTCTTCAAGGTGCTGCCCGAGCTGCGCGCGGAGCTGGGCAAGCTGAAGTAGCACCCGGCACGCTGACGCTGCACGCGAGGGGCGGACGTGGGGACACTCCCCGCGGCCGCCCTTTCGCTTTTCCCGAAGGCTACAGCTCGATGTCGCTGCCGCCCTCGCGCGGAGGCGCCTCTTCCTGCGCGCCGTCGCGGCCCGGGGGCTCGTCTCCCAGGGGCAGCTCCGGCGGGACGGGGGCCTTCGGGGTGGGCGGCGGGAAGTCCTCCGCGGGCGCGTCCCGGGGGGCCGGGTTCGCCACGTCCCGCAGGTCGATGCGGGTGCCGTCCTCCAGCTCGACTTCGAGGGTGGAGTAGCGCCACGGGCCGCCGTCGTCCTGCTCCGCCTCCACGTGCAGGGTGCCGTCGGCCTTGGCGCCGTCGAGGGGAATCGAGTACTTCGCGCGGGTGCGGCCGTTGTTCTTGTGCACGAAGGACTCGCGGGGCCAGTCGACGTCGATGGGCGGGCCCAGCCGGGCGCGCACCTCCTCGTCCGACGTGGCGATGGCCTCCGCTTCGGTCCGCGGGGGCCCCTGGAGGATGGAGGTCAAGCTCGTGCCCACGAGCATGGCGCCCAGGCAGCCGCACGAGGCCAGGACTCCAAGGCACCCCACGGGCACCATCCACTTCCAGTTGCGGCTCCACCAGCCCCGCTGGGGCGCCATCGAGCCCTCCGGCATCCTGTCCATGGATGTGTTCTTCCTCCGTGCCCGAACGGCAGGCGAGCGGCCCCCTCATATCCGGCCCTGGACGGGGCAGGGTAGACCCGGCCAACACTCCGCCCGGGGGCCGTTGGTGTGTGAACCGGGCAACATGTAGATTCCGCGCGTGCTCCACAGGGCCGGTGAGCACGGGGGACTCGGCCGGGCTCGCGCCCCCTGACTGGAGAGGTACGTGGTGGTTCCCTTCCCCCGAGAGACGTCTGCATGGGCGACCTGATGGAGGCCGTGCCCCGGCTCCACCCGGCGGCCGCGGTGCAGCGCGTGCGCGGGCAGCTGGTCGTGCTGGGGCCGGACGAGACGCTTCACACCTTCGAGGACGACACCACGGGCACGGTGTCCGAGGTGGCGGAGCGAATCGTGGAGCTGGTCGACGGCCGCCGGACGGTGGGGGACATCGCCGCGGTGCTGTGTGAGGAATTCGAGGTGGAGGGGGCCGTGTGCCGACACGACACGTCCCGCTTCGTGGCGCTCCTGGTGGAGCGACAGGTGCTGGTGCTCGGCGCGACAGCGGCCGGGTCCTCGGCCCCAAAGAGGGAGTGAGAGGCTCATGCATTCAGCGGGATGGAAGTGGCTGCTCGCGGTGGTCGCGGTGTGCACGTTGGCCGGGTGTCCGGGAAAGCCGCCGGTGGAGTCGAAGCTGGAGGTCGCCTTCGACAAGCCGACGGAGGGCCAGACGCTGACGTCGGCGGATGACGCGGACCCGGCCTCGGATGGCTTCCAGTACGAGGTGGTGGCCACGGCCCGTGACACGGCCGGCCGCGCCTTGAAGCTGGAGCGCGCCACGCTGGAGCTGCGCCAGGCCGCCACGGAGGAGTGGATTCCGGGGCCGCCGGCCGTCATCGACGGCGCCACGGCGCGCTTCCCGGCCGCGCAGCTGCGCGTGCCCGCCACCGAGCTGCGCGTCTCCGTGGTGGAGCAGGGCTCGCGGCGCACGGCCACGAAGACGTCCACCGTGCAGGTGAACACGACGCCGCCGAGCGTGAGCCTGACGGTGCCCACCGAGGGCCAGCTGCTGAACGCGGCCGCCGACGCGGACGCGGCCACGCCCGGCTACCAGGTGCGCTTCACCGTGCAGTCCTCGGGGCTGACGGGCCGGACGGGCACGCTGCGCTGCGAGGGCGCCTGCGGCCTGCCGGAGACACCCTTCACGGTGGCCTCGGGTGGGACCACGGAGTTCCTGGCGACGCTGGGCACCGCGGCCTGTGAGACGGAAGCGTCCTGCGTGGCGGTGGTGGATGACCGGGGCGCCGACGTGACGTCCGCCGCGCGTCGCTTCCAGGTGGACTCCGCGCCGCCGCAGGTCAACGTGACGGCGCCCGTGGTGGAGGCGCTCGGCCCCGCCGGGGACGCCTCCAACGCGGAGGGCTACCAGCTGCGCGTCAGCGCCACCACGTCCGCGGACGTGGGGCAGGACGGGGTGCGGCTGGTGCTGGGCCCCGCGGGCGAGGCCGTCTCGCTGACGCCGGTGGATGGCGCGGTGACGCACGACTTCACCGTCGCCAACACGGGCGAGGCGACCTACTCGCTGACGTTCACCGCCACGGACGATGCGGGCAACACGTCCACACAGACGCGCGACGTCATCGTGGACCTGGTGGGGCTGGCCATCACGCTGGAGACGCCGGCGCAGGGCAGCACCCAGGAGGTGCAGGCGCTGGGGCAGGGTGTGCCCGTACGCGTGCTCGTGACGAGGGGTGAGCAGCACACCGTGCGTGTCTTCTCGAAGGTGGGCGCGGCCGCGGAGAACCTCGTGGGCGAGCTGTCGGTGTCGGGCGGGGTGGCGGAGGGCGCGGTGGGGCTCCCGCTCGGCTCGCAGACGGTGTCGGCGGAGGTGACCGACGCGGTGGGCAACGTGACACGGGACAGCTCGACGGACGTGCTCGTCCGCGTGGCCTCCTGTGCGGTGGCGCTGACGGCGCCCGCGGGCGAGTCCGTCCGCCTGCTGGCCCGGGACGACCGGGACCCGGCCACGGCGGGCCTGCAGTACCGCCTGGAGGGCCGCGCGCCCGGCTGCCTGGGCCGCTCGGTGTCCCTCACCCGGCAGGGCGCCCCGGGCGCCGCGCCGACCACCACGGTGGACTCGGCGGGTCGCTTCCTCTTCGACGTGACGCTGGATGATGGGGCCTCCACGCGCTTCACCGCCGCCGCGGTCAACGTGCTCGGCGAGCGCAGCGAGGACTCGGTGGACGTGACGGTGGACATCACCGTACCGGTGCTCACCGCCGTCATCCCCGCGGCCACCACGCTCTTCTTCGTATCGGCCAACAACGCCAACCTCTTCCCGGTGGCGACGCCGACGCCGGGCTACGTGGCGGACCTGGAGGCGGGTGGCGACGCCACGGCGGACTTCCAGGTCACGGTGAGCCAGGCCGCGGGTGGCAGCATCCAGTTCTTCTACCGGGACCAGCCGGTGTCGGCCGCCGTGGCCGTCGTCGAAGGCGCGCCGACGGCCGTGCGCGTGACGCTGCCACACAACACCTCCGGCACGCTGGAGCTGCGGGTGACGGACCCGTCCGGCAATGAAGTCCGCCGCGCCGCCACGGCCACCGTGGACGTGGTGCCTCCGGCCCCCATCAGCGTGACCCGCCGCGAGCTGACGAACGCGCGCGCGGCGACGGTGGAGGTGGAGTGGACGGCCAGCGGGGATGACGGCGCTTCGGGCACCCCCGCGGGCTATGACCTGCGGTGGACGACCAACGCCCAGGCGCCCAACGGCATCGACGGCTACGCCACGTTCTTCAATCCGCAGATGGCGAAGCAGGAGGGCGGGGCGCTCCGGCCCGCCGGCCAGACGCGCGCCACGTTGACGGTGCCGCCGCTGGCGCGCTACTCCATCGAGGTGACGGCCCGCGACGAGCTGGGCAACTTCGCCGCCTTCACGCCGCAGCCGGTGGCCCAGCAGATTCGCAACCTCTGGCGGCAGGTGACGCTGGCCAACCCGGTGCTCACCGCCGGTGGCTATCAGACCTACCAGTCGGGCCGGGGAGACCTCAATGGCGACGGCCGCCAGGACCTGGTGGTGGGCGCGGCGACCACTGCGTCGATAGGCTCGGCGTACGTCTACTACGGCGCGGCCGACCTGGTGGCGCAGCCGCCCCTGCGGCAGACCGTCGACACGACGGGGAACACCGGCCAATTCTTCGCGACGGACTTCGACCTGGGGGACGTGGGCAACGCCACGGTGGACGACCGGGTGGACGACCTGGCCATCGGCGCGCGCGCCTGGAGCGACCCTGCGGGGGCCAGCGGCCGGGGGCGCGTCTTCCTGTACCTCGGCCGTCGTGGCCAGGTGCTGGACCTGGCGGATGCCCTGGAGATTCGGGGGACGCGCGGCGTGTCGGGCAACTTCGGCGGCACCGTGAAGATGATCAGCGACCTCAACGGCGACGGCCTGCGGGAGCTGGCCATCGCGGCGCACAACGAGTCGCCGGGCCGGGTGTTCATCTTCTTCGGCCGTTCGCGGGACGCGTGGCGTGCGCTGCTCCGCGAGGACCTCGACACCACGCAGACGTGCAGCAGCGGGGTGGGCTGCATCATCCCGGCTGCCCTCGCGGACGTGAAGATCTCCGGCGACGCGGGCATGGCCTTCTTCGGCCGTACGCGTGGCTATGCCCGAATGGGGGACGTGACTGGCGACGGTGTGCCCGACTTCGCGATTCCGGGCTCCAATGACCGGGTGAACCGGGTGTGGCTCTTCTCCGGAGCCCAGGCCACGTCGGGTGCCAACCTCAACCTGACCCATGCGTTCACGTCTGTGACGGGCTTGGCTGTTTCTACCCCCACCGGCGCCAACAGTGGTTTCGGCGCCGAGGCCGTAGGTGACGTAAATTTGGTGGGCGGCTCCACGGCCGACCTGTTGGTGACGCAGCCCAAGCTGGACCGCATGTTCCTCTTCCGCGACGGCAACTTCTCCGCTGCGCCAACCATCTTCAACGGCACGGGGCAGTTCGGGAGTGCGGTGCGCGCGGGCGACCTCAATGGCGACGGGCGGCCGGATCTCATCATCGGCCAGAACCGCACGCCCTCGTCCGCCTACTTCTTCTTCAGCAAGGGGGGAGAGGCAGACGAGTTCGACGTCACGCAGGGCGTGGGCTTCGCCCAGTCCATGCTGGAGCCGCTGGGCATGCAGGGAATCACCGTAGGCGTGCTCGACTTCAACGGGGACGGACTGCTGGATGTCTCCGTGGGCGACATCGCCACCAACGGTGGTCAGGTTGTGGTCTATTACTGAGCTGAGGATGCCCATGAAGCCGTCGACGGACCCCAAGACCCGCCCCTCCCCGAAGAAGGCGTATGTCCCCCCTCGGGTGCGCTCTGAGAAGCTGCTCGTCCCGGACCTTTTCCAGCCCAGCGGCTGCCAGCCCGACCCCGAAACCGGGCAGTGTTGAGCCAGGGAGGCGGGCATGCGGCTGCGGTTTGGAGACTGGGGCGTGGAGGTGGACGCCCGGCTGCTCTCCCGGACTGCTGAGCGCTGCACGCTCGCCCCCTTCGAGTCCCCCGAGGCGCCCGTCCACCTCTCCGTGAGGGTGGGCGGCGTGCCGGCGGGAGAGGGCGGACCGCTGGACCCCCGGCGTCCCGCCGGGCCCCGCTTCGCACTCCAGGGAGACACCGTCCTGGTGGAGCCCCCGGCCGACGCGCTCGACACGGAGCTGGCGCTGCGTGTGGCGCTCCAGCTCGCCACGCTGAGGCAGGGAGGGCTGCTCCTGCATGCGGGAGGCGTGGCCTTCGGCACCGCCGGGGTGGTGGCCCTGGGCCCCAGCGGCGCGGGCAAGTCCACCTTCACTCGGCTGTGCGCGGGCGCGGGCGCGAAGGTGCTCTCCGACGAGGTCATCGCGCTCTATCCAGACGGGCACGTGGAGGGCAGCCCGTTCTGCTCGGACCTGGACCTGCCCTCGGCGCTGCCCCGTGCGCGGCTCGCGGCGTTGCTGCTGCTGGAGAAGGGAGACGCGGAGCGGCTGGCGCTGGTGCCCGCGCGCGAGGCCCTGGCCGCCCTGGCGGGGCAGGTGTTCCGCCCGCTGCTGGGAGAAGTGACTCCGGCGGACGTGCTGCAGCGGCTGTCCGCGCTGCTGGAGCGCACGGCGGCCCGGAAGCTGACGTTCCGCAAGGACCCGGCCGTGGCGGGCTTCGTGGAGGAGTGGGTGCATGCCGCCGCGGAAGCCACCCTCCACTGAGGTGCTGCTGGACGTGCTGGAGTCGCTGCCTCCCGGGCAGCGGCTGTGGGTGCGTGGCGCGGGGCGGAGCCTGTACCCCCTGCTGCGCAGCGGGGACTCGGTGCGGGTGCTGCGCTGCGGGCCCGGGCAGCTGGCGCGCGGGGACGTGGCGCTGATGCGGCGTGGACGTCAGCTGGTAGCGCACGTGGTGGTGTCCACGCGGCCCTGGCGGACGGCGGCGCTGCTGGGGAGCGAGGACCCGCCGGGCGGCGTGACGCTGGGGCGGGTGGTGGCGGTGCGGCGCGGGCAGTGGGTGCTGCCGCTGCCCCGGCCCTTCCGCCCGGCCCTGTGGGTGACGCAGCAGACGCTGGCCCTGGCGTGGGCCCGGCCCGGGACACGGGTAGTCTACCGACGCGTGCGGGACTTCTTCTTCTCCGGCTGGTCGAGGCCGCTGCGGCGTGCGCTGGTGGGACCGCTGGAGGTCCGCCTGCTGCACGTGGACGACCTGGACGCGCTGCTCGTCTTCGCGGGCGAGCGGCTGGTGGTGTCCTCCGGCTTCCTCCGCCGCCAGCTCCGGGAGCGGTGGGGGCTCGCCGAGCCGCACCGGCGGGGCGCCGCGGCGGGCGCCTTCGACGCGCAGGGGCGGATGCATGGCTTCGCCTGGGTGGACTCCTATCGCCAGGAGGCGCTCCCGCTGGACGGCGTCTGGGTGCGCTCGCTGGTGGTGGCGCCGCAGGTCCGCCGGATGGGCGTGGCCACCCGCCTGCTGACCTGCCTGATGGACGAGGCCCGGCGTCAGGGTGAGCCTCGCGTCCAGGCGGACATCGACGACGACAACAGCGCCTCGCTGCGCACCTTCGGCGGGCTGGGCTTCCGACCCGCCGCTCCGGAGCTCACCCGGCGCACCAACCAGGCCTGGGACGCGGCGGGCCGGACCAAGGCCCTGGTCGTCCTGGAGAAGGACCTGACGGTGTGACACGCGGTGGGTTGCGTTGTCGCCGCGCCTGGGCCAGAAGCAGCCTCCTCCCCGGCACTCCCTCGGCTCGTAGCGCCCCATGAACACCTCGACTTCCGACACGCTGGGCGGCAGCCCGTCCCGTCCGGCGCGCGTGCAGCGCCTCCAGGCAGACGGCGCGCTGGCGCTCATCACCATCTTCTGGGGCGTCACCTTCGTGGTGGTGAAGGACGCGCTGGGGTACGGCGACCCGTTCTCCTTCCTCACGCTGCGCTTCCTCGTGGGCGCGGTGGTGCTGAGCGCGCTGGCGGGGCGGCAGGTGCTGGCGCCCCAGAACCTGCGGCGCGGCGCGGTGCTCGGCGCGTTCCTGTTCGCGGGCTTCGTCATGCAGACGGTGGGGCTCACCTCCACCACGCCGTCGCGCTCGGCCTTCATCACCGGGATGAGCGTGGTGTTCGTCCCGCTGCTGTCACTGGTGCTCTTCAAGCGGGTGCCGAAGGCCACGTCGCTGCTGGGGGTGGTGCTGGCGGCGGTGGGGCTCTACTTCCTCACGCGGCCGGACGTGGGCGCGACAGGCGGCGGGCTGGCGCGGGGTGACGTGCTGACGCTGGGCTGCGCGGTGGCGTACGCGTGCCACATCACCCTTACGGAGCGCTATGCGCCGAAGGAGGGGGTGATGGGGCTGGTGGCGGTGCAGCTGTGGAGCGTGGTGCTGCTGTCCGCGGCGTGCCTGCCCTTCGTGACGCGGCGGGTGGAGTGGACTCCGTCGTTCGTCGGGGCCGTGCTCGTCTGCGGCGTGCTCGCCAGCGCGGTGGCCATCAGCGTGCAGACGTGGGGACAGGCGCGCACCTCGGCGGTGCGGGCGGCGGTCATCTACTCCATGGAGCCGGTGTACGCCGCGGCGTACTCGGTGGCGCTGGGCTACGAGGTGCTGGGCGCGCGCGAGTGGGCGGGCGGCGGCCTCATCCTCGTGGGCGTGCTGGTGTCGGACGTGGGTGCCGCGGCCTGGACGTGGTGGCGCTCGCGGACGGCGTAGCGGCTGGACGTGCCAGGGCAGGCGCTGGCGGGCCTCGTTCCGTGTGGGCGCTTCACGGACTCCGAGTGGGACGCGGACGCCGTCCTCCCTGGGAGGTGGGCCTGCCCTGCGGGCGGGCGGGCGGGGAGCGGAAGTGAGGAGGGCCCCGCGCGCGCGGACGCGCTATATCCCGGGGCCCTGCCATGAGTGTGGAGCTCCGCCGAAACGGGATGCACCTGACGGGCACCCAGCTGTCCCTGGATGCGAAGCGCAAGTCGCCGCTTTGCTTCGTCAGTCATGGGCACTCGGACCACATCGCCCGGCATGAGCGCACCATCGCCACGGCGGCCACGCTGCGCTTCATGACGCACCGGCTGGGCCCGGTGAATGCGCCCCTGGCGGTGCCCTACCGGCAGCCCTTCGAGCTGGGCCCGCTGGTGCTGGAGCTGCTGCCGGCCGGGCACATCCTGGGCAGCGCGCAGCTGCGCGCCATCCGCGCGGATGGGAAGCGCATTGTCTACACGGGTGATTTGAACGTGGCGCCGTCCCTCACGGCCGAGGCGACGGAGGTGGCGGAGTGCGACACGCTCGTCATCGAGTCCACCTTCGGCCACCCGCGCTACCGCTTCCCGCCGCGCGCGGAGGTGATAGGGCAGGTGGAGGCGTGGGTGCGAAAGCAGCTCGAGCGGGGCGCGGTGCCCGTGCTGCTCGGCTACCCGCTGGGCAAGAGCCAGGAGGCGATGAAGCAGCTCGCAGACCGGGGCTTTTCGCTGGTGGCGCATTCCTCCATCTACGAAGTCGCGCAGCTCTACGCGGAGCTGGGCGTGCCCATCGAGAACCTGCGCCTCTTCAGCGGCAAGGTGGAGCCGGGCGAGGTGCTCTTCATTCCTCCGCACCAGGCGCGCGGAGGTGCCCTGGCGCACCTGTGGCCCCGCGCCACGGCGGTGCTGACGGGCTGGGCGGTGGACCCGGGGGCGGCGCGGCGCTACGGCGCGGACGTGGCCTTCCCGCTGTCGGACCACGCGGACTTCCCCTCGCTGCTGTCCTACGCGAAGGCGACGGGCGCCAACGAGGTGATTACCTGCCACGGCTTCGCGGAGGAGCTGGCACAGGCGCTGCGCGACGCGGGTGTGGATGCACGGCCGCTCGGGGGCAAGCCGCAGCAGCTCACCCTGCTCTGACGCGCGCGGAGCACAGGAGGCCGGGCCGGGTTAGAACGGGGCCATGGCCCGTACTCCTCCAGCGCTGGTCGGACGCACCGTGCGCGTCCTCGTCTGCACCGAGCAAAAGAGCTTCGTCACCCATGACCTGCCCGAGGTGCGGCTGTCCTTCGAGGGCATCGAAGGGGACAGGCACGCGGGGCTGACGCGCCTGTCGGACGTGCGCACGCCGTGGTTCCCCAGGGGGACGCCCATCCGCAACACGCGGCAGCTCTCGCTGGTGTCCACCGAGGAGCTGGCGCAGGTGGCGCACGCGCTGGAGCTCCCGCGCGTGCTGGCGTCGTGGCTGGGGGCCAACCTGGAGGTGGAAGGCATCCCCAGGCTGACGCAGCTTCCGCCGGGCACGCGGCTGTTCTTCCCCGAGGACGCGGTGCTGGCGGTGGAGGGGGAGAACGAGCCGTGCACCGGCCCGGGGAAGGTCATCGAGGGACACCATCCCGGAATCCCAAAGCTGGCGAGCCGCTTCGTGAAGGCCGCCTGGGAGCGCCGGGGCCTGGTGGCCTGGGTGGACCGGCCCGGCGTCATCCGCGCGGGCGACGCGGTGCGGGTGATGCTGCCGAAGCCCGTGACGTATGTGCTGCCAGGAAGTCCTGTGAACAGAAAGGGCCAGCTGAGCTGAGGGCGTGAGAAAAAATTAACGATACTGATGCGTCCGATGGATGCATAAGCTCCGCAGTGCGAGCATGACTCGCCATGGCGGGGAGCAGACGGCCGCGAGTGCGTGTGCTCCGGCCGAAACGGACTCAGGTGCTCGCGGCTCGGACGTACGAGCAGTTGGTTGACCGCGGTCATCCGGT